>DAHXOM010000025.1 GCA_027364825.1 bacterium
ATTTAAATGTCAAGGGATATAGATAGTAATGGTCTTTTATTGTAATAATAGCACTTACACAACTCTGTTCCGCAATTTCCCGATGCCCTGTATCTACACCTCAACGGAATCCCCTTTGTTCATCGGTCCAATGCCCGGCGGTGTACCGGTGGAAATAATATCACCCGGCAAAAGCGTCATCACCCGAGATACGAAACTGATAAGCTCATGCAGGGGGAATTGCATGTCCGATGTAGTACCGTCCTGCTTGAGAACACCGTTTACATACGTCCTTATAAAGAGCCTGTCGGGGTTGATCTCCGTTTCTATCCATGGACCTATCGGCGCAAAGGTATCAAAGCTTTTTGCCCTTGTATATTGAACATCCTTTGCCTGAAGGTCCCGTGCGGTAACATCATTCATAATGGTATAACCAAAGATATGTTCACCTGCTTTATCTGCGCCCACATTCTTTGCCTTTCTGCCTATGACAACCGCAAGCTCGCCTTCATAGTCAACCCTCCGGGACATTTCCGGATAAACTATGTCATCACCATCTCCGATAATGGCAGTAGCCGGCTTTAGAAAGATAAGCGGCTCATCAGGCATCGGTTTACCGAATTCTTTTGCATGGGCTTTATAATTCAATCCAATGGCAACTATTTTCGACGGCCATACCGGCGGCAGAAAAGTTACATCGTTTTTTTTAACAACCCGGCCGTCATACACAATACCTTCAAAAGGAGGCAGGGAGAGCAATTGTATGTCCCTGTCATTTATAACGCCGAAATATTCTTTCCCCGATACAACACATCTTCCTATCTTCATATTGATAACTCCCTATCCTTACTATTGGAACCAAGCTTTCCCGGGCGTGCTTACGGATTTAATCCAGTCCTATTGAAAACATGGCTTCGAGATTATGCCTTGAATACACCTTAAATCCAACCGATGTATTTGCCTTTACGATGCCTTCCTTTTTCAGCATATTGTTTGTTACCGTATCGGGCAGTTCATCTATAGTTGCCACCCTTACAATAGCAAGCAGGTCATAATCACCTGTAATAGAGTAAACTTCTGCAACTCCGTCTATCTGCGAAATACCTTCGGCAAGTTCTTCAAGTTTTTCCGGTTTGCACGCTATATGCACAAAAGCTGTAATCATATAACTACCTCCTTTCATGGAACAAATAATTTATCACGTTATGTTCAGATTTACAAATTATACAGAACACTTTGTACGTAAAACACCATATTAAAATATTGTATCTGCTTATTCTCATACAAACGCACTCAGGGACGTGTCATTGCGAGGAGAGATTTTGCGACGAAGCAATCCCTCTCTATATAGTAGATTGCTTCGCTTCGCTCGCAATGACAATGCACCATCATTGAATGCATGTGCATGACATCACAGAGAATCGCATAAAGCTCTGCACAATGTTGACTTTTCTAGCATCACCATTGTAAAGAATTAAGATATGTTTAAGAATTTACTCGGTAAAAGTCTTGCCTACAGACTGACAGCATTCATGACACTCGTGGTTGTCATAACGCTCGGTATTGTCATTTTTCTTTATATATACCTTGAAAGAGATTTTGCATCCACTACGGCAGAGTATCAATTCTCTTTAATAAACAGAACATTCAATGAACTGATATCTTACATCAACGGTAAAGACCACGGCATACAGCCGCAGCAACTCATAGAAAGACTCGGGGAAGAATCCAGTGTCAACTACATAACGCTTTATAACAATAGCGGCAGACCGGTCATGTCGAGCGTGACGTCCCTGCAAACGCCGTTGAGCGAAAAAGAACTCAAAGAGCTTGAAAATCTTTCTGATGACCACTCGGTAGCGAGTGTTTCGAAAAAGACACTGGATTACATTGCACCGATAAGACTCCGGGCCAGCTGCCGGAAGTGCCACGCAGACGGCAACATACTTGGCTTCATAAAGATCAGCTCGTATGCCGGCAACGTCTACAAGCATACCTACGATATGGCAAAAAAACTCGGCTTAATCTTCTTATTTTCTCTGCTCATATTCGGAGTAGTATCCATATTTATTTCGGAGTTTGTTGTCGTAAAGCCTTTAAAGGAATTCGTAGCGCTTATCCATAAGGCCGAACTCAATAATTTCCTTCCCAGAAGCAAGCTGACACGGGAGGACGAGATTGGAGAAATAGAGGATAATTTCAATCAAATGCTGTCACGGATTACCAACCTTATGGCAACCAGCGTGGAGAAAGAACGGGAACTCGTCTTTGTAAAGGAAGAATTAAAATATAAAGAACTGCTCGAAAAAAGATCCGAACAGATAGAAAAGGTCAACAGCGAACTCGAAGGCAGTGTCAAGGAATTATCCATGCTGTACAATTTCGGACAGTACATTATATCAACAGTGGACATGAACGATTTGCTCCGGATCATTACAACAGCAATCGTGGATACGTTAAATTATAAGGAATGCGCCATCCTCTTTAAGGAGGACAACCTGCTCAGGATTGTATCGGCATGGGGTTTCGAAGACAACGCAAAACTCATGGGCATCGAATTCGGCCTCGAAGAAGGAATAAGCGGCAGTGTGGCATCAACAGGCAAGCCCATGCTGATAAACGATACCAGCCGAGAATCACGCTACCTGCACTACAAAGGACAAATACAGAAAGAAGGTGCCTTCTTGAGTGTACCTCTGAAATATAAAAACATTGTCATAGGTGTTTTAAATGTAAGCAATGACATTCCGAATAGCCTTACAAAAAAAGACATAGATTTTCTCACAGCAATCAGCGCCCAGATCGCTGTAGTAATAGAAAATGCAAGGCTTTACGAACAGACAAAAGAACTATCCATAACGGATGATCTCACGGGATTATTTAACAGGAGACACATGCGTGTTGTACTCGATAAAGAATGGGAGCGGTCAAACAGGTACTCGCAGCCACTGTCACTCCTGATGATAGATTTGGACCTTTTCAAAGAATACAATGATAAGTTCGGCCATCTCAAGGGCGACGAGGCACTTGCCATTCTTTCCCAAATAATCAAAATGAACATACGAGGTATAGATGTGCCGATACGGTACGGAGGCGAAGAATTCTTAATAATACTCCCGGACACCAATGCGGCCGGCGCAATGGCAACAGCGGAAAAACTACGCAAGGCCATAGCAGATGCCTTTACCCAGAACAATATTCCAACGCTCACCATAAGCATCGGCGTTGTAGCTTCCCCGGATGAAATATTCGATAGTGTACATGAGTTTTTGTATGCCTCTGATATTGCATTGTACGAGGCAAAAAAGAGAGGAAGGAACATCATGGTAAAGTACGACGGTAAATCCATGCAGGAGAACAATAAATGATAAATAACCATGTAAGCGATTTAAGAAAACAGATAGACATAATCGATGAAGAACTCCTTAAACTTTTGAATGCGCGGATAAAAATTGCAATAGACGTAAACAAAGAAAAGAAAAAAACTGCAGCACCGGTGTATTATCCGTCAAGGGAGGCTTTCATTGTCAACAGGCTTATGCGGATGAACAAGGGACCGCTGAAGGATGAATTTATCAAGCACATATTCAAGGAAATTCTTTCTGCTTCGCGGGCATCCGTAACACCTCCAAGGATAGCATTCCTTGGTCCCGAAGGTTCATGGGCACATCAGGCGGCACTTCTCGAATTCGGGAATTCATCCCCTCTTGTACCCGCAAAAAACATCTCCGAGATCTTTAACGAGGTAGAATACAGTAACTGCGATTTCGGCGTTGTCCCGATTGAAAACTCCATGGAAGGCACGGTACCGCAAACACTCGATCGCTTTATAGATTCAAACCTGTACATAGCGCGCGAAATCTTTGTTCCCATAAGTTATGTACTTGGAGCAAAGGAAAAAACCGGCCTGAAAAACATTAAAAAAGTATACTCCCACCCTCAGGCCATTGCGCAGTGCAGACGATGGATACGGGAGAAGCTGCCGAACGCCATTACCGTTGATACGGACAGCACAAGCCAGGCCGCAAAGATAGTTCAGCAGTCGGGCTCATCCGTGGCTATCGTCAGCGAGCTCGCAGCAAGGCTTTACACTCTCAAGATACTCGCCGAGAGACTCGAAGAAAATCCCAACAATGTCACCAGGTTCGTCGTGATAGGGAAGATCATGCCCGACAGGACAGAGAATGACAAGACCTCCATTATATTTGCGGTAAAACACAGGTCAGGCGCGTTATACGCGGCATTAAAACCGTTTTCGGATTATCAGGTAAACCTTACAAAGATTGAATCGAGGCCTTTAAAAAAGAAGGCGTGGGAATATCTTTTCTTTGTGGACATCGATGGACATATGGAAGATCAGAAGATCAAGAAGGCCATAGCCGCACTCAAGCTCCATACGGTGTTCTTTAAATTTCTTGGTTCTTATCCAAAAACAAAACAGGAGAACTCATGACGTATAAGTTTATTCCAAAATATGTTAAAGATATTATCCCGTATCCCCCGGGTAAACCTATCGAAGAGGTAGAGAGAGAACTCGGTATAAAAAATTCCGTCAAGATAGCATCCAACGAAAACCCGCTGGGTACATCCCCGCGTGCGATACTGGGGATAAAGAAGGCATTGAAAGATTTAAACCGCTACCCCGACGGCAGTGCGTTTTATCTTAAAAACAAACTCTCCGCCATCCACGGCATATCTCCCGAATCAATCGTGATAGGAAACGGCTCAAACGAGCTTATCGAACTTATCATAAGGACATTCATACAACCGGGTGATGAGGCCGTTATATCCGACCCGAGTTTTCTTATCTATTCGATCACGGTAAAGGCCTCCGGGGGTACGTCCACAATTATAAAATTGAAGGACGATTACAGCTACGACATTAAAGGGATACTCAAGGCAATCAATAAAAGGACAAGGCTTATCTTCATCTCCAACCCCAATAATCCAACCGGTACGATCTTAACAAGGAAAGATTATGAATGGCTGATAAAGAGGGTTCCCGGACACGTTGTCATTGTAGACGACGCTGCTTACAGGGAATTTGTACAATCCGGCGATTATCCCGACGGCATTGATTTCATTCGGTGGAAAGACAGGAACCTCATAGTCCTTCGCACATTTTCAAAGCTCTACGGCCTTGCAGGGCTCAGGATTGGGTATGGCGTTACAACCCCGGAACTCGCCGGTTACATAGAACGCGTGCGGCAGCCCTTTAATGTCAACAGCCTCGCACAAACCGCAGCCATTGCAGCACTCGACGACAAAGCGTTCATAAAAAAGACCCTTGCAAATAATAAGGCCGGCCTTGCTTATCTCTACAGGATGCTGGATCGTATGAATATTTCATTTATACCCACACAGACAAATTTTTTTCTCATAAGGGTTGCTCCGTTTATGTCCGCCAATCAGGCGTTCGAATCCCTGCTGCGGAAAGGCGTTATTGTGCGGGATATGACCAGTTACGGACTTGGAGGTTACATAAGGATAAATGTAGGAACGCCATCCGAGAACAGGAAATTTATAAAGGAGTTCAGTGAGATTCTGAAAAACAGGTTATGAATAAACCTTTTTACGATCAGATTGCCATAATAGGCACGGGAATGATGGGGACGTCCCTCGGCATAGCTATCAAAAAAAATGGTTTATGCAATAAGATTATCGGCGTTGATAAAAATTTTGAAAATCTTAAGACGGCCAAAAAACTTTCAGCAATAGACAGCTACACGGATTGTCTGAAAGACGGCATAGCGGATGCTGTTCTCATTATTTTTGCAATCCCCATTCTCTCCACCTTTGAAGTGGCCAAGAGAATCGTTTATGCGGTAAGGAAGGATGCCGTAATTACGGATATCGGGAGTACCAAGAGTGAGATGGTCCATAAGATGACGGAGCTTTTTTACGGACACAGCAATTATATCGGCAGCCACCCTATTACCGGTACAGAGAAATCCGGTGCCATACATGCCATCGACGGTCTCTACGATGGGAAAAAATGCATAGTCACTCCTATAGACAAAACAGAACAGTTTGCCCTCGATGCAATAAAAATATTCTGGGAATCCATAGGGAGCGACATCGTTGTGATGGACCCTCAAGAGCATGACAGGGTTATGGCGATGGTTTCTCACCTCCCCCATATCGTTGCGTACTCACTCGTAGGGAGCGTCATGGAGCAGCAGAAAACGGGCAAAACACTGTTTCAGTATGCCGGAGGCGGATTGCGGGATTATACCCGTATAGCGGGCAGCGATCCGTTGATGTGGCGTGACATATTTATATCGAATTCAAAGGAAATACTGAATGCAATTGATCAATTTTCCAAAACCATGGAACGATTAAGCCGCATGATAAAAGAAAAGGATATGAAAGGTATCCAGGATTTTCTTGAAGATGCAAAAGAGGCAAGGAGGTATATTGCAGACAGATGAACACCGGTGATAAAAAGTCTTTCACGCCTGTCGAAAAGCTCGAAGGATCAATAACAGTCCCCGGGGATAAATCCATATCTCACCGGGCATTGTTTGTTTCGGCTCTTGCTTCCGGCATAAGCAAAATAGACAATATATTGATTGCCGATGATACGATGAGTACTGCCAAATGCCTGCGTATTCTCGGCACCGGCATCGAAATAAACGGGACAACGGCAGTCATCACCGGGAAAGGCGTGTACGGATTTCAAGAGCCCTCTTCTGTACTTGACGCGGGGAATTCCGGCACCACTGCAAGAATCATGCTCGGGCTTTTAAGCACTCAGGATTTTTTCTCGGTAATCACCGGGGATAACTCATTGAGGGCCAGACCAATGAAAAGGATAACCATACCCCTTACGGCAATGGGGGCATTTATCGACGGCAGGGACCATGCAAACTATCTTCCCGTCTCTGTACGCGGACGCCGGTTAAAAGGCATTGATTATACCATGCCGACAGCATCGGCACAGGTTAAAACGGGCATCATACTGGCATCGATGGGTGCAAAAGGCATTATGACCATACGGGAACCGCTCAATACGCGCGATCATACAGAACGTATGTTGAAGGCAAGCGGCATCGATGTCAAGGTTTCGGACAAAATCATACAACTGGTATGCTCGCAAAAGCCGTTGCCTCTCGCCATAACGGTACCCGGGGATTTTTCTTCCGCCGCCTTTTTTATAGGTGCCGGCATTATAGCTCGGAGCTCGGATATACTCATTACCAACGTCGGCATAAATCCGGGAAGGACCGGTTTTCTCGATATCTTAAAAAAGATGGGCGCTTCTCTGGAGCTTGCAAACGCAAGGTTTGAAGCAGGAGAACCTGTCGCAGACATACATGTTACACCATCAAAACTTCACGGCATTGTCATTGAAGACAGGGAACTGATCGTAAGGGCGATCGATGAATTGCCGCTCCTTGCGGTCATTGCAGCTTATGCCGAGGGAGAGACCACGATAAAGAACGCAGAAGAACTCAGGGTGAAAGAAACGGATCGTATAAAAGCGGTCGTGGACGGCCTCCTGAATATAGGAATAAAGGCAAGAGAGTTTCCCGACGGTCTTCGTATAGAGGGAGGAAAGGTAAGAGGCGGTTCTGTGTCAAGCTATGGGGATCACAGGATCGCAATGGCTTTTGCCGTTGCCTCGGTATCGAGCGAAAAAGAAATTTCCATAGATAATTTTAACGCCGTGAGTATTTCGTTCCCCGAATTTATCGATATATTCAACACACTGGGACACAGATGAAAAAACACACCATGATCGCCATAGACGGCCCTTCAGGCAGCGGTAAAAGTACTGCGGCAGCAGGATTGGCAAAAGGCCTTGGATACAACTATATCAACAGCGGGAGCATCTACAGGGCAATAGCACTGAAATCAATACGGAACAATATTCCCCTCAACGAAGAACACCTCCTCACGGAAATCGCACACAACACGGTATTCGAAATAAAGAAAAACAACACTCATTGGGGTATCGTTATGGACAATGAAGATATCTCGGATGAAATTAAAAATGCAAATGTTGCACAGGCATCATCTCAGATCTCGGTCTTCCCGGACATAAGAAACACTGTTAACTCTGTTATTCACACTATGATAAACGGTAACACCGTGATCGAGGGAAGGGACATCGGAACGGTTGTTTTTCCCTCGGCTGATATAAAATTCTTTATAACGGCAGCTCCCGAAGTCAGGGCCATGAGGAGATATGAAGAACTGAAGCAGACAGGGAGTGATATAACGTATGAACAGATGCTCGTGGAAATAGAGATGCGGGACATCAGGGACCGCAGCAGGGAAACAGCTCCGCTCAGGCCGGCGGATGATGCGGTTATCGTGGACACATCGAATATGTCTCTCAATGCCGTCATCGCATATTTATACAATGAAACAAAATCGCGGTTATCCCAGAGATATATTGATACGGTCAATGGCGTTAAATTCTATACTACGGTTTCTGCAGGGTTCTGCTTCGGCGTAAAGAGAGCGATCGATATAGCAATAAAAACAGGTAAACAGCACAATGACGTGTACACCCTGGGGCCGCTTATCCATAACCCGCAGGAAGTCAAACGGCTTGAGGAAATAGGAATAAAACCCGTTGAAGATATCGGTACCATATCATCGGGGACACTGGTTTACCGTTCCCATGGAGTGACCACGGAAGAAGCAAAAGGTGCGGGAGAAAAAGGACTCAACATCATAGATGCCACCTGTCCCTTTGTAACCAGATCACAAAGGCTGGTCAGGGTGCTCGCCAAAAAAGGTTTTCATGTCGTCATCGTCGGGGATGCCAAACATCCCGAGGTAAAAAGCCTCTTGAGCTACGCAATGCCGCACCAGGTTACCGTTGTAAAGAGTCCGGAAGAACTCCCTCCTCTCTGGAATTCCAAGAAACTTGCCGTGCTTGCCCAGACCACTCAATCCATGGAAAATTTCAAGAAGATAATATCGGTTCTTCTCGATAGTGTCTATGAGCTTGCCATTTACAATACTATATGTGATGCTACAAAAATCAGGCAGGATGAGTCGGCTACACTTGCAAAAATGGTCGACGTTATGTTTGTCATAGGCGGGTTTAACAGTTCCAATACGAATAAACTTGCAAATATATGTAAAGCGATCAATCCTAATACATACCATGTAGAACATGAAGACCAAATAAAACAGGAAATGTTGATCGGTGCAAAAAGGGTTGGTATTACAGCAGGAGCGTCAACACCTATATGGCTGATAAAAGATGTCCTGAAAAGGTTGAAAGGGATGAGTAAAGAGTTAAAATAACGGTAGAGATAGACAATTTGATTATTATTTTTTAAGGTATAATATAAAAATCAGGAGGATAAATATAAATGGTGGTCAGTAATGGACAAGAAAATGAAAACACAGCAGAGTTCAGAGAGCTTATGCGGGAAAGTGTCAAAACTTTCAAGATTGGAGATATAGTCAAGGGTAAAATAATAGAAATCAGGAATGACGGCGCCACCGTTGATATAGGATACAAGGCGGACGGCTTCATACCGGTACACGAAATAGTGGATTCAAAGGGTAAACTGAAGGTTAAGGTAGGCGAAGATATAGAAGTACTCATCCAGAACGCCGACAGCAAAAACAATGTTGTTCAATTGTCCAGACAGAAAGTGGAAAGGATACGGGCGTTTGAAAATGTTGCAAAGGCTCTGACAAATTCAACTCCCCTCCACGGTGAAGTAGTTTCCAAAACAAAAGGCGGCTTGATGGTTGACATCGGTGTTCAGGCTTTCATGCCATGGTCGCAGATAGATATAAAACCGGTAAAATCACTTGATAGCTATATAGGCAGGCATGTCAAAGCCCTTGTTATCAATTATGAAGAAAAGAGCGAAAACATAATCCTTTCGAGAAAACAGCTTCTTGAGCGGGAAAAAGAAGTTCAGGAAAAGAGACGGAACGAAGTGCTCAAGGAAGGAAACGCCATAGAAGGCATTGTCAGGACCATAACGGATTACGGCGCTTTTGTCGGTGTAGAAGGAATAGACGGATTATTGCATATATCCGATATGACATGGGGAAGGATAAAACATCCGTCCGAGATACTTCACACGGGTATGAAATTAAAACTAAAGATACTGAAATATGAACCCGAATCAGGTAAACTCTCCCTTGGATTAAAACAACTGGAAGAGGATCCGTGGATCAAGGCTAAGGAAGAATTTAATGAAGGCAGTAAGGTCCGCGGAAAAGTAGTCAATATAACCGATTTCGGCGTGTTCGTGGAATTGAAGCCGGGTGTAGACGGGCTTATCCATAAAACGGATCTCTCCTGGGACAGGAGACTGAAGCACCCGAATAAATATCTGGCACTGGACAGCGTTATCGACACCATCATTTTAAGCGTGGATATTGAAGCAAAGAAGATAGCGCTCGGCTACAAACAGCTCTTAAAGAACCCATGGGAAGAAATTGCAGAACAGTATTCAACAGGGACCAGGGTGAGTGGGACAATAACAAGCATTACAGACTTCGGTTTATTTGTTGAAGTTGAATCGGGTGTTGAAGGGCTCGTACACGTTGACGATGTGGCATGGAGTAAAAAAGTCAAGAATCCTTTGTCCTCATACAAGAAGAGCGAAAAGATTGAGGCAATTGTGCTCAGCGTCGATAAAAACAATCAAAAATTATCACTCGGCGTAAAGCAGTTAACCCCCGACCCATGGCGTAATATCTCAAAACGACATAAGAAGGGTGATGTCGTAAAAGGCACGATAACAGGAAATGTTGATTTTGGGGTGTTTGTAGAGGTTGAAGACGGGGTTGAGGGTCTGATACATATTTCTGAGATAGAGGGTAAAAGAGAGATGGATATAGAGATCGCTCCCGAAACCTACAATGTAGGGAATGAAATAGAGTGTGCAGTGCTCAATGTCGATGAAATGAACAGAAAATTGTCTCTTGGTTTAAAAATACTCCACAAACAGAAAGAGAAAATGGTCATCAAGGAATATTTAAAAACCAATGAAGAAAGTGTATCTAACATTGGAGAACTGCTGAAATTAAAAAGCAATGGCAAATAAGAAAGATCTATGGATAAAAAAACAGCCAACATTCTTGCTGTAACTCTCATAATCGTCGTTGTTCTGTCTTTTCTTGCTTCGCTGTTCTTCAGAGTGCATACCGGAAGACTGTCAACAATCTCTTCGGACGCGCTCTTTCAGTCGTCAAACAGAATAGGTGTTGTTGACATAAAGGGAGTTATAGCTGAGCCGCAACCCGTTATTCATGAGCTTGATGAGTTCTCCAAGGATAACAGTATCCGGGCTATCATCGTCCGTATCAATTCACCCGGGGGCGGTGTTGCTGCAGCCCAGGAAATATACGACACCCTGCTCAGGATTAGAAAGAAGAAGGTTGTGGTCGTATCAATGGGCACCGTTGCAGCGTCCGGCGGTTATTATATAGCATGCGGTGCAAATAAAATAGTGGCAGAACCCGGTACAATTACCGGCAGCATCGGTGTAATCA
>DAHXOM010000026.1 GCA_027364825.1 bacterium
GATAATAAAGACAACCGCAAATAGAGGGAAAAAAAATATAGCAATATATGGATCGGACAATGCAACAAGTACGGCAAATACAGTCATCAACGAAACGTTCCTCAGACTGTGGTTTTCCAAAAAAGCTAAAAAGAAATATAAATATAAAGGAATAAATTCAATTGTCACAAGTCCAAAGATACCGATAGTGGCACTGGTAAAATGGTATGCTGAAAAAGTATAAATTACCCCTCCAATAAATGCAGGGAGATCGCTTTTTACAATTTTACGCAACAATATGAATGCAAATAAACCGGAGAAAACAAAATGCAAGAGTATCAATATATTATAGGTGACAAGGTTGCCGAAGATAAACTGGAAAGGAATAGAACCAAGCTCATTTACCGGAGTAGACCAGACTATCGGGATGTTATGCAAGGGATAATAAATGCTATTATTAACCAGTGGATTACTATGGAGAGTGAAAAGGGCATGTTTAAACCACCATATATCCCATAAAAACATATATCCATCAGTAGCACCTATAACTTTTGTATTCAGATGAAAAACAATCGGAAACGTAAAAAGGAGTGTTAAAATAAGATAGAATAAAAATGCCTGCCATAGCTTTAAACTATATAACTTATTGTTACAATATTGCATTTTTTGGGTTAATTTTGAATCTTGAGTTTTGAATCTTGAATTTCTTTTAACGCTTGCTTCAGCTGTGCGCTCTCCGGAACCGCCTCCAACCCCTTTTTGATAATATCAACGGCCTGTTCATTCCTGTCCTGTTCCCTGTAGATCAGCGCCATCTGCACATACCCGTTCTCGTATAAGGGGTTCATCAGCACTGCCATCCTGTACGACTCGACTGCATTGTACCAGTCACGCCCCTGGTTGTAGAACGAACCGAGCATTGCATAAAATACGAAGTCCGAGGGCAGATAATAGATCCCTCTTTTTAACACAGCTATTGCATCTTCAAATTTATTTTGCGATGCATAGATATTGGCAAGCAATTGGTATGCGTCCCTGTAGGTGTTGTCCGTATCGATAATATGGTTCAGCCCGTTTATGGCAGAGTCATTATCTCCTGTCTGGTACTGGAGCTGGGCCAGGTAAAAAAGCATGTCCGCGTTTGTAATATGCAGTGCTTCAAGCTGTGCCAGGGCATCCCTTTTATCCGGTGTTATGCCGATAAACAATTGGATATATCTTTTCAGATTCGCCGTATCGGACAGCATAAGCCCTTTCAGTATGCCTGCAGCAGTGTCGATGTTGGCAGTGACAGAGGCTTGATTCATACCCTGCCCGAGCTCACCTGCCGTTGGAACAGTGTAGTCCAGACCCACCCTCGGTGTACCTATCAGGTCGTTTGCAAGCACCCATTCTCCGTCGGGTAATTCTGCAGCTGTCTGCTGAATCTTGTCCATGGCAACATTATAGGCAATAAGCCGGGGTATTGCATCCCATGTATACGGATGATAGATACTGCATGCCTTTTTATAGTAGAGGATAGCACGGTCTTCATTCCCGTTCTCAAGCTCAAGGTCAGCCATCCTCATGCAGAGGGACGCATTTGAGGGGTCAAGTTTTAAAGATTGCCCGGTGTATACGATGGCATCCTTGATGTCCCCTCTGGACCGGTAAAGCCCTCCTATGTCCTCGGGATAGTAGGGGTTCCACGGGCAAAGCTGTTCTGCCTGCTTGAATTGGACAATGGCATTATCGAGTGCGGCTGTATCTCCGGACTGAAGAAAAGATTGATACCATGCATTACCTGCTCCGGCATGCAGTTTATCCGTGTTGATGAACATTTGCGCAGAGGTGAACCGCTGTATTGCTTTCGCAATCCAATCAGCACGCGTTTCTCCACTCACCCTCCCC
>DAHXOM010000027.1 GCA_027364825.1 bacterium
ATTCTTCTCCGCGAGTTCTTCCTTTGTAGCCATTTCTTCCTCCTAATTTTTTGTTTGTTTATTTTGTATTATTCCATTCAAAACCGTTATTAATCCCGATATCGGTGATGCGACGGCATAAACCAGTCTGGATATCGGAGAACTCAGTGTATTGATCAGCATGCCGATAAGCACTTCTTTCTCGGGCAATGTCGAAAGCAATATCACCCTGCCGGGTGCTATGAAATCGTTGTTGACAATACCGCCTTTTATTACCAAAAGGGGATTCGTTTTTGAAAAACTCACTATCTGTTTAACCACAACAGCAGGATCACCGTATGAAAACATGACCGCTGTTGAACCGGTAAAGACCTTTTCCTCTATATTCGGCAGTACACCTTTAGCCGCCAGTAAGAAGAGTGTGTTCTTTACGATCTTGAGATCACCATTTTTAGCGCGCAGATCCCTTCTTATGTTTGTCAATTCACCTACTTTTAACCCTTTATATTCGGTTATAAAAATAGCCTTTGATTTTAATATCTTTTCCCTTATTTCCGAAACAGCATTACCTTTTGACTGCTTGTTCATAAAAAAACCTCCAATATCCGTGCTTATCTGTACGTTTGAATTGAAATTTTTACGCTTGGTCCCATCGTTGTCGATAGATAGGCGCTCTTTAAAAATTGTCCCTTGCTCGTTGCAGGTTTTATAGATTTTAACCGTTCCATTATCGCATGGAAGTTATCGGACAACCTGTCTTCCGAAAACGACTTCTTGCCTATCACAAGATGTACCACTCCTCCCTTATCGTTTTTGATCTCTATCTTTCCTGCCTTTGCTTCTTTGACAGCCTTTGCCACCTCAAAGGTTACCGTTCCGAGTTTCGGATTCGGCATGAGTTTCTTTGGCCCGAGTATTTTACCGAGCTTACTGACCATTCCCATGAGATCCGGGGTAGCAATGACCGTATCGAAATCAAGCCATCCGCCGAGAACCTTATTAACGAGGTCTTCTGCGCCGGCATAATCCGCTCCGGCATCCACCGCTTCTTTCTCATTTTTCGTAAATACAAGTACTTTTACCTGCTTTCCGAGACCATGAGGAAGAACAACGGTCCCCCGTATGTTCTGATCGGTTTGTTTTGTGTCTATACCAAGATTAACGGCGAGCTCTACTGTCTCATCGAATTTATGCCCTTTCAGGTTTTTTATTAATCCCAATCCCTCTTTGAACTCATAAATTTTGTCATGCTCTACCTGTTTATTCGCCTCATTATAAAATTTACCATGTGTTCTCATTCTTCAGCACCGCCTTAAATAATTTCTATACCCATACTTTTTGCCGTTCCTTCTATAATCTTGACTGCATTATCGATATCGTACGCACTGAGGTCCGTCATTTTCTGCTTTGCTATCTCGATAACCTGATCTTTCGTAATCTTTCCAACCTTATTTCTTTTCGGATCACCCGAGCCCTTCTCAAGTTTCAAAGCCATCTTTATCAACACCGATGCTGGGGGGGTCTTTGTAATAAAAGTAAAACTTCTGTCAGAGTAGATAGTCACTAAAGCCGGGATAATCAAGCCTTCCTGCATCTTTGCTGTCTTTGCATTAAAAGCCTTACAGAATTCCATAATATTAACACCATGCTGACCGAGAGCCGGCCCGACCGGCGGTGCCGGGTTAGCCTTACCGGCAGGTATCTGTAATTTGACCTTAGCAATCGCTGTTTTCGCCATTTTATTTCTCCTTTAATTCTTTTCAACCTGATTAAAATTAACTTCAACTGGTGTTGATCTTCCGAAAATACTTACCAGCACCCTCAACCTCCCCTTGTCAGCCTTAACTTCCTCTACAACTCCATTAAAACTTGCAAAGGGGCCGTCTATGACCCTTACACTTTCACCGGCTTCAAAGGACAGTTTCGGTTTTGGTTTTACCGCTCTTTCCTGTATCTCTACTTTCAGTTTATTAACTTCATCGTCCGGTACCGAAGGTATCGATTTTATATCTTTACCCCCACCGACAAATCCGGTAACCATCGGAGTTGATTTTACAATATGAAATGCTTCTTCCGTCGGTTCCAGCTGAATGAGAATATACCCGGGAAAGAATTTTTGTTTCGACTTTTTCTTTACACCGTTTACAATCTCTATAACATCCGCCTGCGGAACAAGTATGTCTCCAAAAAGAGTATCCTTGCCGAGTCCCTTGATTTTGGAAAGAAGACCTGTCTTTATCTTTTCCTCATATCCGGAATATGTATGAACTACGTACCACTTCATTTGAATATCAAACTTATAAGGTAGCTAAAACCGAGATCTACCACATTTAGATATATAGCTGTCAGAACCACAACAACTATAACGACAAGAGTTGACGTTGTAACCTGTTTCCTTGTAGGCCAGGTAACTTTCTTTAACTCCGCAATTACTTCATTAAAGAAGCCTTTCATTTTTTCTGTAAAAGTCAATTCATTTTCCATAATTATGTTCCTGTATAAGTTCAGGTCAGGAGGGACTCGAACCCCCAACAACCGGTTTTGGAGACCGGTACTCTACCAGTTGAGCTACTGACCTATTTTGTCTCCTTATGAGCTGTATGCTTCCTGCAATGGGGGCAAAACTTCTTTAACTCTATTCTGTCGGGTGTAGTCTTTTTATTCTTAGAGGTCATATAGTTTCTGTTTTTACACTCGGTACATGCCAATGTAATCATTGTTCTCATATTTTTATCCTCGGTCCTTTTTTACTCTATAATCTCCGTAACAACACCGGCACCCACAGTCTTGCCGCCTTCCCTGATGGCAAACCGTACGCCCTTTTCCATCGCTATCGGAACAATAAGGTCACCCTCAAGCGTGATGTTGTCTCCCGGCATGACCATCTCTACTCCCTGCGGCAGCTTCACGATCCCCGTCACGTCCGTCGTCCTGAAGTAAAACTGCGGCCGGTATCCCGTGAAAAACGGTGTGTGCCTCCCGCCCTCTTCCTTACTCAATACGTACAGCTCTCCCTTGAACTTCGTGTGCGGCGTTATGCTCCCCGGCTTCGATACCACCTGCCCGCGCTCTACTTCCTCTTTCTTCGTTCCCCGTAACAATACCCCGATGTTGTCCCCGGCCCGTCCTTCATCCAATACCTTCCGGAACATCTCTACCCCGGTTACTATGGTCTTGCTCGTCGGCTTTATACCCACTATCTCTATCTCTTCTCCCACCGTTACCTTCCCTCGCTCTACCCTGCCCGTTACCACCGTTCCTCTTCCGCTGATGCTGAATACATCCTCTACCGGCATCAAAAACGGCTTGTCTATCTCCCTCGCAGGCTCCGGTATGTAGCTGTCGATCGCATCCATCAGCTTCATGATCGAACCTTCTCCCATGTCGCTCTTGTCACCCTCCAGCGCCTTTAATGCACTCCCGATGATTACCGGTACCTTGTCGCCGGGAAACTTGTACTGCGTCAGCAGTTCACGTACCTCTAACTCTACCAAATCCAATAATTCCTTGTCATCCACCATGTCCGCTTTGTTTATGTATACCACGATGTACGGTACTCCTACCTGCCTCGCCAAAAGTATGTGCTCCCTCGTCTGCGGCATGGGCCCGTCCGCTGCACTCACCACCAGTATCGCTCCGTCCATCTGCGCTGCTCCCGTGATCATGTTCTTGATGTAGTCAGCGTGCCCCGGGCAGTCCACGTGCGCGTAGTGCCGCTTCGATGTCTCATACTCTACATGCGATATCGATATCGTTATACCTCGCTCCCGTTCCTCCGGTGCCTTGTCTATCTGATCAAACGGTATAAAATTTGCAAGCTTCTTTTCTGATAATACCTTCGTTATTGCCGCTGTCAGTGTCGTCTTCCCATGGTCTATGTGACCTATCGTTCCGACGTTCAGGTGCGGCTTCGTTCTTTCAAATTTTGCTTTTCCCATCTTCTTTCTACCTCCT
>DAHXOM010000030.1 GCA_027364825.1 bacterium
ATTTAAACAGACAATCATGGTTTAACCATTTTCGTAACCAGGTGTAAAAGCGTATGACTAAAAGCGCGAAATATTTAGGACTTACAGGGTTATACCTGTTTGTAATTTCTGTTCCCTATTCGGTAGCATTATCAGAAATCGGATTTTGGCTCGGGGCAGTGTCCGTTATCTTCATAATAATCGCGAAGAAACATTTAATTTTAGCTCCCCGGATTTTCAACGCTGCCTTTGCTCTATTCTTTGTTTCCCTGCTCATAACTATCCCATTTTCCATGGATGTCCGGCTCAGCGTGGGAAAAGCAGGTATCCTCAGGTGGCTTTTTTTCCCTTATCTTATAATAAACCTTAATCTTGAACAGAAAGACATTAAAAATCTTTTGAAAGCACTTTTGGTCTCCTCGGGACTGTTTTCGATATTTCTCATAATTCAGCATCTGTTCGGAAAGACCCTTTTACCTTTTTCATTCAATGTTTTCCAAACCGTTAATCAATACAACCACAATTCCTCCGACAGGATACTCTTAAGGCTTGGCCAATACTATGCAATGCTTTTTGTGTTCCTTATTGTTTATACATGCTCTCTGAAAGATTTTAAACACTCCCTTGCGGTTTTTCCCTCTGTTGTACTGTCCTTGCTCACGACATATTTTTCTTATGGCAGGGATGCTGTCATAGGTATATGGGGATCTCTTTTTATATGGGGCATCATCCGTTGGAAATATATGCTTTATACGATGATTCTCATAGCGATGGCGGGAGTATTGTTTGTATTTGCATTTCCACATTCGCAACCGGCAAGACTTTTTTATTCTACAATCCATATTACCTCTGCTGCAGGGGAGAGATACGGATCTAATATGGCCAGGATGAATATGCTCGATAATGCCGTTACAATTTTAAAACAACATCCCCTTGTTGGTATAGGGTTTAATTGTTACGGAGAATGGACAAAAAAGTATGATCCTTCCCAAGTATGGGAAAGAATCTCTTTTGATCCTGTAGAATCGCTGGTGACGACCGGTTTCATAGGATTTATGGGGTTTGTTGTTTTATATCTTTCTATCTTCCTTATGTTGTTCAAATTCAAAGATCCGGTCTCGAGTGCCACACTTGCTATGTTTCTCGTATTTTCTATAAGTGGTTCTTTAGAAACCATGTTCTTCAATACATTGTTGCAGCTTCGCATCATGATGTTTTTTATAGGAATCGCCTTGAGCCAACAGGATCACGCTCTTGAAAAACCTCGCGTGGACATCAAAAAAGTACCGACCGGAACTTTTTAAGATACCTATGAACCTTAAACCGTTATTCATCAATACCAAGATAAAGATCCACCGCTCTCCCGGCTTTATGAAACGGTAATGAATTCCTCCACCTTTTCCAATATTTCTTCTACTCGTATTGAATCCATACAATTATAGTATAAACATGTTTTATCGCAAGCGTATTGTTCCTTACATTCCACGTTTGGTTCTACGATAGCAACGTTGGGGAGTAAATAAGGAGACCATCTCCTTGCGGATTGCACTTTTACCGGTGAAAACAGCGCTACAGTCGGCCTGCCAAGTGCAGCTGATATGTGCATTGGTCCGGTTGACGGCCCTATCATGGCCTTTGCAAAGAATAAGACCATTTTTAATTGTTGCAGGGATAAAATACAGCACATATCCTTAACAGAAGGATTATCATGAAGCTCCGCGGTTATCCTGTTGGCGATTACATTATCCACATAGCTCCCTGTTATGACAACAGGGAGTTTATACCGGTCAACCATCATCCTGATTAACGTGATATATTTATCAAGAGACAGATTTTTGGCAGACCCGCCCATGCCCGGATGAACAACAAAGTAGCTGAAAGGTTTAATGCCCTGGTTCAACAGGAATTTCTCGCAGCTATCCTTATTATCCGACAGGTATACATGCGGTTTTATATCCATGTCGTCTGCGCCGAGCGGTTTTAAAAGCATTAAGTTATAAGCAGCTTCATTGTAGAGAGACTCCTTACGGTGCTGTTTGATAACTTGGGTCAACAGCAAATAGGAATAGATCCTTGAGCCCGGGCCTATGACACGCGGAATACCCGCAAGCCGTACGGCAAGTGCGGGATAGAACGACATAAACAGTTCGACCGCAGTGTCGATATGCTTTTGCCGCAATGTTTCTGAAAGCGCTACAGCACCGCTGAATCCTTTATGAATGCCCGCGGGATCATAGGTTATGTATTCATCGACAAACGGATTGTCGCTTATAACGTCTATGACGCCTTTCCGGGCCATTACAAGCGTATAAGCGCCGGGTATATGTCTTTTGATAGCCTCAAAAACCGGCGTCGAAAGCACAAGATCGCCTATTCTGTCTGTTCTGCTGATGAGGATTCTCATGCATCCCCGCCCAGCATTTTCTCTGCCGCCCTGAAGACCACATCCGGCGTAATGGCTTTCATACAGAGGAAATGGCCCTCCGGACACTCCATGGGACCGTGTGCCGAGCACGGCCTGCAGTAAAGTCCTTCGTTCTCCAGTACAATGGTATTCGGTCTTATAGGAGCAAATCCCTGTTCAGGGACAGTCGGACCGAATATTGCCACAATCGGAGTATTAACGGACTGTGCAACCTGCATTGCGCCATTATCGTTTGTTACTAATAACGTAAGACTTGAGAGTAATTCTACAAGCCCTTTTAAATCTGTTTTCCCTGTCATATCATTGAGCTCAACACCTGCAACGGCCTTTATCCTGTCCGTAATCTTTTTATCACTACTGCTGCCGATAAGGACTATACCGTAACCTTTTTCATGTAATTGCTTGATCAATCCTGCATATCCTTCTTCTGTCCATTGTTTTGTTCCCCATACAGAACCGGGCGCTATTCCGATAACCCCTTGATGCCGTATGGTATTTTTTGTTTTCAGTGATGGATACCGGTCATCTGCCGACAATTTCAGATTCAACGGTTTGAGGAGCGACAGTATGCGATCGATCTCGTGCATATCCTTATGCCTTTTCAGCCGAACGGTATAAAACGGTATCAGATACGGAAGATTATAACCTATCCTGACTTTGGCGCCGGAGAGCAGCGCAATAATGCCCGATCTGAAAGAACGGTGCGGAGACAGAACCGTATCAATATGATATTTCTTTATCTCTTTAATCTTCCTGAATAATGATACACTGCCTTTATCCTCGCCCTTTTTATCGTACACGATAATTTTATCGATACTGTGCTGGTCCTCGAGTAAAGATTTACCTACCGGTGTTGTAAGAAAGAACAGTTCTATCTCAGGCCTGTATTTTTTTAACGCTCTTATGAGTGGTATGGTAAGTACTATATCGCCAAGGAACGCTGTCTGGATAACAAGAACACGCCGCGGCTCATTTGGATTTTTCATTCAGCTTTATTGCCTCATTCATCAGCATTACGGGTATATCGTCTATTATGGGAAATTTCAGGTTACACGTATGGCATACAAGTCCGGTCTGGTCTTTCTCGAGTTCGAGCACCCCTTTACATTTTGGACATGCAAGTATGTCGAGTAATTCTTTGCTTATAGCCATTTCTAAACTCCCCAATAAATACCGTTTTTTTTATTTCTATAGCAGATTCTAGTCAAAAAGTATAATCTTCCTGCTCGCGTCAAAGCGAAGTAGCAGAACTATCTTGACGAGAGAGCGCATATTCAGATATACTCAATTCCAGCCGGTACATGACGAGCTGTTATGGAAACTATACAAACAAAATATAGTGCTTATCGATGGGTAGTATTGATTGTGTTTATGTACGCTATTGCACTTACCCAGTTTTTATGGCTTAACTTTGCACCGATAGAAACAGTCGTCCGGCAACAGTTGGGTATCGGAGTATTTAAGGTCGGCCTTCTCACATCCATCTTTCCCCTGCTCAGTATAATACTGTCTGCGCCGGTAGGTTCCCTCCTTGATGCAAAGGGCTTTAAATTCACCGTCTCGCTCGGAGTCATTATCATGGGCGTATCCGTATTGTTAAGGTTAAAATATAATTCATACTTATGGTTGTTTGCCGGACAATTCGGCATATCCGTTGCCCAGCCTTTTATTCTGAACAGTGTATCCAAATTTGCATCTATATGGTTTGACAAGGATGAAGGTGTTATTGCAAACGGACTCGGGTCCATGGCTATGTTTCTTGGTATGATAGCAGCCATGGTCCTCACCCCTCTCCTTGTAAAAAGTAATGGACTCGGGAATGCACTGTACATCTATGCGGGGATAACACTCTTGGGAAGTATCCTGTTCGTCTTGCTTGGGAAGGACAACCCTTCACTGAGTTCTTCTCTCAAAGAAGAAGAAAAGGAATACAGTGGCAAAAACGCCTATAAAAACATATTCGGTAAAAAAGACATGATTCTGCTTCTCATCATAATGTTTATAGGTATCGGATTTTTCAACGGACTTATGACCTGGATGGATGAGCTTCTTTCACAAAACGGTTTTACGACGGTTCAAACAGGGACCATAGGAGGCATTATTATAGGAGGCGGTATACTCGGTGCTGTTATAATCCCACTGCTTTCCGACAGGTTCAAGAGAAGGAAACCATTTCTTATACTGGCAACGCTCGTCGGCGGCGCAGTAACATATCCGTTCCTGAATACCGTTAGTATGACTACAGCAATCGTGCTTGGGGCCATGATCGGTTTCTTTGTGATTTCGCTTTTACCAATCATCCTGCAGATGACGACAGAGATCGTCGGTGAAAGGCTCACCGGTACTGCAACAGGTCTACTGATGCTCATAGGCTCCGTCGGTGCCGTGGTTGTGATATATCTGATGGAGTGGATTAAGAATATAACGAACAGCTTCCACAACGCTCTATGGCTGCTGATGGCGTTCTTTGTTGCAGCTCTTGTACTTTCAATCCTTATACGGGAAACACACCCTGACCGCGCAAAGTCATAAACAAACTTTCCTATTGCATTTTCCGTGTAAATCGGACTTGACGAATCCGGGGTTAATTGATAATTATTTTGGATTAAATTGATTTTGATTTTCACTCAGGAGGGATACGGTGAGAAAATTTATCAGGTCGCGTATTTTGATTTTAGTAGTTTTATCGCTCATGGTGTTGTCAAGTGCGGATTGCGGGTTCCTCCTTTACCCCGAAAGAAGGGGCAATATGCCGAATGATATCGACGGTGCGGTACTTGTCATGGACTGCCTGTGGCTTATAGCCGGTGTTGTTCCGGGCGTGGTAGCACTGGTTGTGGACTTCACCACCGGCTCGATATACTTCAGCGGCCGTGGGAAAGGCAGGTACTACCGCAGGTACCGCGACATTAGGATACGGGAGGACTCACTGAACGTGCATCCCGGAGACAGGATTGCGTTCAATCTTGCGGGTCCGGCACCGGCGACCGCCGAGGTTGCCGTAACACTCGCACCCAAATAAGGCGTTCATAAAGCAGTCACGCTGTTCGATAGAAAATATTCAAAGGGAGAGGGATCTGCAAATATGGTCATGCTCTCCGTCCCAAGAAAATTGGATCCCGGTGTTTACAGAATCGAGGTAAACGTAAACGGGATTGAATCCTCCTCATTGAACCTCAACGTAACAATATGAGAAATTAATCAAAGAATATAAAAAAGCGCCTGAGGGGATTTGAACCCCTGACCTACGGAGCCGGAGTCCGTCGCTCTATCCACTGGGCTACAGGCGCATAAATTAAAATCTGTTTTTAAATCAACCCCATGCTTTTATGAGGTCGGCAGCAGGCGTTACAATGACCATCCTCGTCAAAATCTTCAGTGCGAGTTCATGCATCCCCTTGTCCATGGCCGATACACCATCGCTGACAACAACAGGATAAAACCCCCTGTTCGAAGCGTCCCGTGCACTTGATGCAACACCGAACTCTGTCGATATACCGGTGAATATAACAGTCTCTATGCCTTTGTTCCTCAGCAGGTACTCGACATGCGTACCCATGAAGATGCTTGCAGTATGCTTCGGAATAACAATGTCATCCCCGGAAGGTGCAATGTCCTCCGTTATTTCGGCATCCGCAGTACCCGGCTTCATGAACGGGGGCAGCTTCGCGGGATCATCTATACCATACCTTCTCATCGTTGAATAGATTGCCCATGAGGAATTGAGCTGTACCGGCAGGGGTGTAATCTTTGAGTATATGACTGTGACACCTTTTTCTCTTGCCTTACTGATAATCGATTTAAGGTTCAAGAGAAACTCCTGTTTGTTGAATACATTATTGACCAGTGCATTTTGCACATCCCATACAACAACGGCTGTATGTTCCGGACTTACTATTTCGTTCAATGATTCATAGATCGTTTTATTTAAATATTTTTTCATGTTCGAATCCCTCCCTCGGCCCATAGTAGCAACGCTGAGCAATGATTTCAACTAAAGGATGCATTTCCCTGCTGGGTTAAAACGGTATGGATGGACAAAAAGACTTTGACGATCTCGGGATCAAACTGGCCGCCCGAGCACCTGCCCAGTTCCTTCGTTATTTGATCTTTACTCATGCCTTTTCTGTACGGCCTGTCAAAACTCATGGCATCTACGGCGTCTGCGACTGTCAGTATCCTTGCCAGCAGCGGAATCTCGTCTCCCCTTAAGCCGTCCGGATAACCGGAACCGTCAAAAAACTCGTGATGGTGCTTTATGATATAAACAATATCTTTCAATTGTTTTATCGGTGCCAGTATCTCCGCACCTTTGTCCGGGTGCTGCCGTATCAAGGCCCATTCTTCCTCGGAAAGTTTCTCTTTCTTGTCGAGGATATCCGCATAGGTGCCTATTTTACCTATGTCGTGCAGCAGGGCCGCAACTTCGAGTTCCTTTAATGTCTTCTCATCGAGCCCCATTGCACTGCCTATGGCCATCGCACACTTTGCAACACCCTCCGAATGGCCCGCTGTCCATTTCGATTTTGCATCTATTGCGTTCGACAGGGCCTTAATGGACGCTATGGACGATTCTTCAAGGTCCGATATCAACTTGGCATTGGCCAGGGCTACGGAGATCTGTGAACCGAGTCTTTCTGCTGTCAGGAGATCTTCATGCGTAAATGCAGATATCCTTTGGGCGCCAAAACTCAGGGTTCCGACGATCTCGTTCCCTATTTTTAGCGGAATCCGCATAACCGACATAAGACCGTTTTGCAGAAGTCCCCATTCGAACGGTAAGATGTTTTTGACTTCGCTGAGATTCGGTATGTACTGCGGCCTGCCCGTTTTTATAACGTCCGTTGTGCTGGTATCGTTGAATGAGGAAAATGTTGCAAGGGAATTGGCGATGGCCCCGGACCGGGCTGCACGGTTAAACCCCTGCTTTCCCTTATCGACGAGCATTATGGCTGTCACATCACAGGGCAGTAATTTGCCCGCCATCCTTGTCACCGTGTTCAATACGTCTGACGAGGTGAGGTCTGACAGGATACTCCTGTCTATTTCATACATCGTATTGATTACCTCTATCCTGTGTGCGAGCTCCATGGTCTTCTCAAC
>DAHXOM010000032.1 GCA_027364825.1 bacterium
CCGGTAAAGACAGTATTCTTAATAAAGAAAGAAGATTTGGTATGGTCATAAATTTATAAAAAAAGGGGGAGCCCGAACACTCCCCCTCTCGATTACTGATTCTTTATAAGCATTATGTGTATTGGTTCCAGAGCTTCATTGCCGACAAATACCCTGCGGGTGTATGATTGATACCCGTCTTTCTTCAACTCTATCGTATGCGTCCCGTGAGACAACCTGAGCAGGCCGGGATTCCCGTTGAACTCCTTAGCCCTGCCAACAGCATTGCCGTCGACATAAACCTCTGAACTGCTTGGCTCTGCAACTATTTTAACGAAACCGTCGTTGCTGACAGCCT
Source organism: bacterium (assembly GCA_027364825.1). Taxonomy (GTDB): domain Bacteria; phylum JAMCPX01; class JAMCPX01; order JAMCPX01; family JAMCPX01; genus JAJYLM01. Next base: position 338 of record DAHXOM010000032.1, read on the forward strand.
TCAATGTTTCTGAAGCACACCCCATGAAGAGAAACACCAGCAATATTGGTACTATCGACTTTCTCTGCATTACTGCCTCCTTATTGCGGCAATTTAACCTGATCACCTATCTTAAACCCACTACCGGATTCAACGGTTGCGACAGAACCGTCCTCACCAAAAAAACCTATGATTCTGAGCCTGCCCAGGACCGGCCCGGGTGCCCTGCCTATGACAAGCCCTGTTTGGGGATCACGTATCTCCTCACCAAGCGATGTAACAATAAGTTCATCGCCGACTGTAAGCCCTGTTTTTTGACCTGCATTAATATAAACCCTGTTTCCCTGAATTCCTGCAATCCTGCCGCTCCATTCCACGCTCTGTAATTGCTGAATCAGGTTGTCAATGAACTTTGTTATTGCCGCCCGTAAAGCCTCCTGTCCAAGTGTCTCGTCATAACCGGCATATTGCCCCATACCGAGCACCTGTGTTGCCTTTTTCTCATATTCGCCCTTACCCGAGTCCGCAAACAGCACCTGCCCGGTCGAGGTATCGACAACCCTCACATCAACAGTACAATCGGCTTTCTGTACCTTTTGTTTATAAACACCATAATCACTCCCAAGGACTTTTACGCCGAACTGGGAGATCGATCCAGTTACAATGGCCCCGCAGCCAAGTAACTCACCTGCTTTTGCCGCTGTTGCAGGATTAATGGCCCCTGTTTGTCCGAGCGCCTGTTCATTGAGCAATTGCTGCATTTTTTCTCGTTCAACCAGAATAAATGCTCCTGACTTGAATAATTCGGTCGCTAGTATGTCTGAAGCAGACCTTCCAAGCCGGCCCTGGCCATACTCGCTCTTATTTACAAAATCAACAATGCATACCCGCTTCTTTGGTCCTGTGTAGTTTTGAATCTTGCCTTGAACAGGCGGCTGGGCCGGACCGGGCACACCTGTTTCCCGGTAGGTTGTCGCACAACTTGTAAAAACAAGGCTTGTTATTGCTATCTGTAAGACAAATTTTAAAACACCATGTTTTCTCATCCTGTCCTCCTTATTTATAGAGACGTTTTGCTCGTTTAGTTATAATGCGGCCCATACGGCAGTTTCCTGAATATAATGTTCACTGTCTTACGGACAATGGGCTGGTACGGGGATATCGAGGCAGCAACTGCAATATCTACCATTTGCCGTTCGTTGCCGGCAATAGCCCTTTCGGTAACCGTATAGTGTCCCTCCCACAAGAGCTGATTGTCCTTTGTGCTCCTCAATTCAAACCTTAAACCGACTGTCTGTGATGCATAAATAGCAAGCCATGTTGTAGACCAGTCTGTTATCGTCGTATAAAGGATGGCATCGACACTGAACATTTCACCGAGCTGCACCGCGGTAAACTGGTTTACCTCTCCTGCCTCATGAATATGATTCTGCGTAAGAATTTCATCAATCGTCCGGAGAGAAGGCGAATCATATCCCCAATCGATTACCTTTTGGTAAACAATCGGTCTTACGACATCCGGGGCCTTCATATCAACGGTCTCATTCATAACAGGCATAACCGCTATGCTGTACGGCATCGGCCGACTGTAATGCGGAGCAGATGCGGCATGGGTACCCGCACAACCTGCCATCAAGGCAACCGCTATCCCCAATGAACCTATATAAAATAATCTCCTGTTCATCCTATGAATTATTTCATTTCTTTTGAAACGTAATCGTATTCATCGTTGTGGCAGTAATGGAAAACACTGCCGTAACTGCTTTATTTGCAAGCAATGAATGAAGAAGGTCCTGAGTGTTACCCTGATAGTTTACGTCCATGGTAGCTTCTCCATTACCGATATTCTTATCATAAATATCCTGGACACCGCTTGTAGACATCAGCTGATCTTTCAATTCAACGAGATCCCCTGCCGTCTGAATGCCCTGTATGTTTAAGGTAATGAGAGAACCATTGTTTTCTTCCTGCTTCCACATAGCCAGTATGGTTGTTATCATACTGTCTGCGAGATCATCCGTTGCCTTTTTCAGAGCATCATTGCCCGCTGTCATGGTATCGATATGAACAGAGGCTGCATGCTGTTCACCGGATGCAACGACCCTGCCGTCATCCGTATCAACCGCCCTCAACGAAACATTGGCCTGTGCAGATCGCATCTCAGAACCGGCTATCTTTCCATAGAGCTTAGCTACAGCCTTTCCATATATTATTATATCGACATTCGCAAGTTTACCGAGACTCTTAACCGTGGTGTCATCAAGGCTTTGCAGCCTATATCCTGAAGATAGTTTTATATCGTGTAAAAGTGCTGCTTCATCTACAACATTAAACCCGCTGTCGAGAAGTTTTTTCATCATCTCGTTTTCGGCTATGGACATAGCTCCTAACTCATGCACGGTATGGACCTCGGAAATAGTATCACCTTCATACCCGGCCGGGGGAGCATAGAACAAAGAGGATTCCATCCTTTTCTTCCCTATGTTCTGTTCAAGGATAATCACTGCAACGCGGGGCATCCTTTTTTGTTTCATGAGCAGTCCGATAGCTCCGAGATCGTCTTTCAGGTGTTTTGTACCTATTGTTGCCTGGATTGTCACATTATAAATATTGTTGCTGGCGCCCTCATTGATGATTTTATAATCATGGACATAACCGGAGGTATTTGAGTATATTCTGTCACTCAATAATTTATAGTTCTCTACTGTTGTTTGTGATGAAACAATCACTCCGACAGACTGTTCTACAGCCTTTCTGAGTGCATCACGGATTGCTGCATTCCGGGCAGAGGATTCATCCCCGTTGTTTATCACGGCTGTTCCCTGGGCAGTAACGAGCTTTGCCCCTCCCTGCACATCGGCACCGGGATTATTGTCGTCAGCTGCATTCCGGGCAAACGCATTGAACGATAAAACCATTATGAATAAGAAGCCCCAGAATACAACCCCCGCAACCCTTTTAATATTCATAATACCTCCCGCTGATAAAAAAAAAGTCCCGCCGCAGCGGGACACTTTTTTAATCTTTTAAAACACCAAGAAGATCGGCTTTCTGGATGATTAAATAATTGATCCCGTTGAGTTCAATCTCAGTACCGCTGTACTTTCCGTAAATAACCTTATCCCCTGCCTTTACAATCTTCTGCAGTTCCTCGTCCGTTCCTACGGCCTCTATGGTACCCATCTGCGGCTTTTCCTTTGCCGTTTCCGGTATTATTATAGAGCCCTGTTTTTTTTCCTTTTCTTCCATGGGTTTTATTAAAACCCTGTCTTCCAATGGTTGTATTTTCATACTACCTCCTTTTTATATTATTCTTTAATATTTAGCAATCGATTTATTTCCCCTTTATTAAAACCGACAATCGGCCTGTTGTTAATGAGGGTTACCGGAACCCCCATTTGATTTGTCCTTCTCACAAGGTCCCTTGCCGCCTGTTGATCCCTTGATATGTCAACCTCTTTAAACCTTATCCTGTGTTCAGTCAGATACTGTTTTGTTTTTTTACACCATGAACACGTCGGCGTTGTAAATACAACTACCTGCGGTTGTTTCACTTCTTCTGTCATTATGTTAACCTCCTATTAATTGACATCATTGCAAGGCTTTTTTATTATTCTCTCGTAAGGCTCCTGCACTCTCTCTTACATTCCTTACCACAACAAGTCTTCTCTAAAATTACCGGTAAACACCTCAGTAATGTTTCATGCAGGGGCACAGTATACCATGCCCCTGCATGAAAAACCATCCCTTCAATGAGTCATTACAATTACATGAAAATTTAATTAGTTGAGTGCTAAAGGTCAAGCACAACAGAAATCTTGATAGTTGTTGAATTATTTTTTTTTATTTTGTATATTGTTAATATGAGCGAAAGTAAAAAAAGATTGGGAGATTTACTGGTTGAAGCCGGACTGATAGATCAATTCCAGCTAAGGTCGGCACTTTCAGAACAACAAAAATGGGGCGGCAGGCTCGGCAACCACTTTGTCCGTTTAAAATTCATCACGGAAGAGAAACTCATTAAATTTCTGAGCCAGCAGCTGAAGATTCAGTACGTCGACATAACCAAAATAAAGATATCACCTTCCTCGATCGAACTCATACCGGAAGAGATAGCCACAAAACACAACATTCTCCCTCTCGGCATAAAGGGCGAGGGTGGGAAAAAAACACTGTTTATAGCAACCTCCGACCCTACTAATTTAGAAGCAATCGACGAGATACAGTTTTTAACAGGGCATACGGTAAAGCCTATACTTGCCGCGGACACGGCTATTTCAAAAGGTATACGGGACTACTACAATCCCATACCCCAACAACCGTTAACCGAACAGGCAATCCCGGTCGAGAACTTAAACACCATATCTATCGAACAATCCGGAATAACACATAACCCGCCGCCTTCAAAGGATGAAATGGTAATTATCCGCGACGAGCCTGGCGCACAACCGCCACCGTCAGCACCGATGGTTGATTCAGAACTACCGGAAGAAGCAAAGGCCATACTCAACTCAACGCTCGGTATAAAAACAATATTGTCTCAGGAATTGACAAACTTATTGATGAATAAAGAAACCAGAGAGCTTTTGAATATATTAATCGAGATATTGATCACGAAAGGGATACTAAAAGAAGCTGACATAAAACAGCATCTAAAATGAGCCCTCCACAACATAAAAAACTCGGAGAACTGTTAATAGAGGCACATCTGATCAATGAATCACAGCTAAAAGCCGCACTGTCCAACCAGAAAAGCTATGGAGGAAGGCTTGGCTCGATACTCGTCAAAATGGGGTTTTTAAAAGATATCGACATGCTGAAATTCCTCAGCAAACAGCTCAGCCTGCAAATGGTAGACCTCCACAAGATAGTCGTACAAGAGAATATCATCGCTCTCATCCCTCCGGACGTAGCGGAAAAGTACAATATCCTCCCTCTTGCTATAAAGGTTATATCCGGCAAACCGCTCCTGTATATGGCTATGTCTGATCCTACAAACCTTGGAGCAATCGATACGATACAGTTTACCGCGGGATATAAGATACAACCGGTGCTTGCGCTCGATTCGAGCTTAACGGATTTCATAAATTTTTATTATAAAGGCAAGGAGGTCCCCAAACAAACAACAGATATACCGGTAACCCAAAGGGACGAGGAACTTTCTGCCGAGTTACAGCAGTCAGACACCAATGATAGACCTCTTGAATCCGACCATCAGCAACAAAAGCAGGAAATAAAAGAAGACAAACTCCTGCCCTTTATAAGG
>DAHXOM010000033.1 GCA_027364825.1 bacterium
CCGTTATTTCGCCTTCTTGATCATGTTTGCGGATGGTCTCTACCGCAAACACACTCGCGTAAGAATTTCCTATTATAATATATTTTTTCTGTTCCATGGCTAACCCCTGTCCTCAAATACCAGAGCGCGGTTCGGACAAACAGTCACACACGCGGGAATCTCCCTGTCCGGACAGAGGTCGCATTTGTTTGCGACCGCCCTGTCGTCCTTCGTAAACTGGCTGATTGCCCCATAGGGGCACGCCATGATGCACATCCAGCAGCCAAGGCATTTGTCCTGATTCAGCTCTATCCTGCCTGTCTTCCCGTTGCGCGTCAGGGTACCGTTTTTGCACGCCTCGACACACTCCGCCTCTGCACAGTGCCTGCACATAATGGAAATGGAAACGGGCGACCTGTATTCAACCTTTGTTTTGGACAGGGGCCTGGGCTTTTCCATAAGGTACGACTTTAACGGGTCCTTTGTCTTTGAATGCTCCGTCTTGCACGCAACCTCGCAGAGGTTACACGCAACACACCATTGTTCTCTCGGATATACAACCTTCATATCATCCTCGTTTCTAAGGTTCTGCCATTATGCTCGTTTATGCCGTCATTGCGTGGAATGACGTCAAAGACGCCGTGACGAAGCAATCCCAATATGAGATTCTTCGCTTCGCTCAGAATGACAAATGTTTTATTTATATTCAGAGAACTGTACACCGGATTACCTCCATGCTCACATCCCTGCCTGTTTTATACCCAGCGCCTGGAGTTCGACCTCGGACAGCCCGACACCCCTGAGCCTGTCGCGGTTCCCTTTCAGACTCTCGATCGAGTTGATACCCATAAGACCGAGCATCTCTTTGATCTCATTGGACCATGCCGTTATAAGGTTCACCAGCCGCTCTGCCCCGATCTCAGGGTTCACGCGTTTCGAGAGCTCGGGGTCGTTTGTCGTTATGCCCCATGCGCATCTTCCCCTGTGACACTGCTGGCACAGGGTACAGCCGACAGCCATCAGTGCAGAGGTTGCAATATATACGGCATCGGCACCGAGTGCGATCGCCTTGACGATATCGCTGCTGTTCCGAAAACCTCCGGCAGCAACAAGAGACACCTCGTTGCGTATGCCTTCCTGCCGTAACCGTTCATCCACGGCAGCTATCGCTACCTCGGTCGGTATACCGACGTTGTCCCTGATAGCCTTTGGGGCCGCACCGGTTCCTCCACGGAAGCCGTCAATAGCGATAATATCCGCACCCGCCCGCGCAATGCCGCTCGCTATCGCAGCCACATTATGAACGGCCGCAATCTTTACCGATACGGGCTTCTCGTACCGTGTAGCTTCCTTCAGCGCATAGATGAGCTGTTTCAGGTCCTCGATGGAATAGATGTCGTGGTGCGGTGCCGGAGAGATCGCATCCGTGCCGATTGGGATCATCCTTGTTTCGGAGATGCCCTCGAGCACCTTTTCTCCGGGGAGATGACCGCCGATTCCGGGTTTTGCTCCCTGACCTATCTTTATCTCTATCGCTGCGCCGGCATTCAGGTATTCCGGACTTACGCCGAACCTGCCCGATGCACACTGCACGATCGTGTTCTTTCCATACTCATAAAGTGCCTTGGGTAGTCCGCCCTCTCCCGTGTTCCAGAATATTCCCAGCTGTTTGGAAGCCCTGGCGACGGATTCGCATACGTTGTAATTTATCGAACCGTACGACATTGCAGAAAACATAATCGGCGTATCGAGGACAAGCTGGGGTGCGAGCTTTGTCGTTATGTCTCCGTTCTTGTTCATCTCGAGTTTATCCGGTTTCCTTCCGAGGAAGGTCTTCAGTTCCATGGGTTCCCTGAGCGGGTCTATCGATGGATTGGTAACCTGGCACGCATCTATCACCATGTGTTCCCAGTAATTGGTAAACGGTTTGTCATTGCCCATACCGGTAATGATGATCCCGCCTGTGCCTGCCTGTTTATAGAGGTCCTTGATGTTGTGGTCCTTCCAGTTGGCATTGAGCCGGAATGCGTCCGGATTCCTCACGATGCTGATACAGTCGGTCGGACAGAACGTCGAGCATCTCATGCACCCGACACAATTATGATCAAGACTGTAAATGAGGTCCCGGTCTTCGTCATAATAGTTTGCGCCATACGAGCACTGTGTGACGCAGGCTTTACACCTGATGCACTTGTCAAGGTCCCTCTGGACTACATAGTCAAAGTAGTGGTTGTAAGGGTTCTTGTAAAGCATGCTCTCCAGCCTCCTTGTGTCTGTTGTTTATCATACGTATCATCTCGTATCTTCTTTCTTAGCCTTACCTGATTTTAGCCTTCAATGGCTTATAAAATAAGGTTTTTGGTCTGTTTAACCTTCGTTAGTAATATAAATTTAATGTTTAAGATTAGGTATGTCAAGAAAAATTGAAACCGCCGGGGATACTCTTGACATCGAAGCAATACAGGGTTATCCTTCTTTAGTAAGGTTAATTGATGTAAAAATCTAATTTTATAAGGATATGTCTATGCCGGTTATGTTGGACAGAATTGATAGAAAGATCTTAAGCATCCTCCAGAGGGACAGCAGGACCACCTATAGAGACATCGCAAAAAAGGTAAAGCTCCAGCCGCCTTCTGTTATCGACCGCGTGAAAAAACTCGAAAAAGAAGGAATCATCAAGAGGTATGTGACGGTCATAGACGAAAAGAAATTAGGTGTCGATGTGACCGCATTTATCGGGGTCTATATCGAACATCCTCAGTACATAGACAGCTTCGAGAAGGCCATTGCCGGCATCAATGAGGATATTCTCGAATGCCATCATGTTACCGGGGATTACACCCTTCTCCTGAAGGTCAAGACACGCAACACAACCACCCTTGAGCGGATGATCAAGGAACTGCGAGGCATCACCGGCGTCGTACGGACATACACCATGGTCGTCTTTTCCACCCTGAAAGAAGACTGCGTTGTGCCCGTGAAAGAGCCTGCGGAGTAATTCACCGGCGGCATTCCGATCCTATATTGTGCCTTTTTTTCCCACCCTGTACCCCCCTCGCTATCAAAACACTTGACATTTATTCCCTTGTGAATAAATTAAAAACCATCGTTCATAAATTGAATTGGTGTTCGGATTTAAAAAATATCGTTTTTTAAAACAGGTAAATTAAAACCGACACGCAGAAAGGAACAAAAGAATATGAAGAATAAAAAATTGCTGATTGCAATCATCGGCATTCTGGTGCTTCTGGTGATAGTCGTTCTCAGAATCAGGAGTACGAGGAAACCGCAGGTCAAAGCCACCGCAACGACTCTGGTAACAGTCGGACACCCCCTGAAGATAACCCTGAAAAAGATCGTAACCCTGACAGGCAGCATTACGGCGTACCAGCAGGCGAGTATCTTTGCACGTGTCGGCGGGTATCTCGAGAAAATCCCGGTTAATATAGGAGACAGTGTCAAACGGGGACAGGTCCTTGCTGTTATAAACTATCAGGATTTACAGAATCAGTACCAACAGGCAAATGCAAGTTTCGAGTATGCGAGTATCCAGTATGAAAGGGCAAAGAAGCTTATACAAAAACAGCTCATAGCGCAAAACGACCTTGATATGGCAAAAACAAACTACGATGTTGCCGAGGCTACAAAAAACCTCGCGGCATTAAACCTGAGCTATGCCGTTATACGTGCACCGTTCAGCGGCTATATCGCAAACAGGTATGTTGATCCCGGAACGCTCATCCCGGGGTCCACGCAGATGGTCCCTGCAACCCCCCTGCTGGTGCTGGTCGACATCAACACGGTAAAGATCATGATCAATATCCCGGAACACAGCGTAGCGGAGATCCATGTCGGCATGCCGGTTACGACCCTGACGGATGCTTATCCGGAAAAGGTATTCAACGGCAGAATAACGCGGATTGCCCCTGCGCTTGACCCTATAACCAGGACAATGGCAGCAGAGGTCGATATAGCAAACCCCGGGCATCTGCTGAAACCGGGCATGTTCTCAAAGGTCAATATAGTTTCCGTAATGCACAAAGACATACTTGCCGTGCCTGTTTCCTGTGTCTTAACAACGGACGACCATAAAAGTATTTATGTTGTTTCCCAGGGTATCGCAAAACTCGTTTCCATAGAGGAAGGCATTCAGGCAGACGGCATGGTTGAAGTTACCAGCGGGGTAAACGCATCCGATGATATCGTGGTTCAGGGAGAGGACACCCTGCATGACGGCCAGAAGGTAGCGGTGCAACAGGAACAAGCAGGGAACGGGGGAATGTAAATGCCGCTGTCTAAATTTGCCCTGAAAAACCCTATATCCATATTGATGCTTGCAATAGCGGTGATCGTACTCGGTGCGACGAGTGTCAACAAGCTTCCGATAGACGTGTTCCCCAACATAACAATGCCCGTTGTGGTAATCGGTACATTGTTCCCGGGTGCAAGCCCTGCCGATGTCGAACAGGCAATTACGTATCCCATGGAAAAAGCCGTGTCTGCCGTAAACAATGTATCGTACATACAGTCAACATCCAAGGAAGGCTTTTCCATGGTTATGGTCTTTTTCAACTGGGGAGCGAATATAGATAAAGGATCTGTCGATATCATAGAAAACATCCAGCGTATCATGAGCCAGCTCCCTCCGGGGATCCAGCAGCCGTTTGTCGTCGAGTTCGACATATCGAACATTCCCGTCTGTATGGTTACCGTCTCCAGCGACAAGCTCAACGGGCTCCAGTTAAACGACCTTGCTACGAATGTGATCGAGCCCCAGATAGAACATCTGCCGCATATCGCGTCAGCTACGGTCAACGGGGGACTTATACGCCAGATCAACGTTGATCTGAACCCGGAAAAACTCATTGCAAAGAACGTATCGTTTATGGACGTTCTCAATGCCGTAACAAATGCCAATTTTATACTGCCCAGCGGAGACATGAAGATCGATAATCTTGACTACAACCTGTTCACGACGAACCAGTTCAAAACGATCCCGCCGATGAACAACATCGTGGTAAAGGTTTCCAACGGTGTACCCGTCCACATCGATGATGTAGGTCATGTTATCGATAGTTCGCAGACCCAGACAAACATTGCACGGATAAACGGCAAGCAGGGTGTATATCTGATGGTCAACAAGACACCCGGTGCGAATACCGTTGATGTGGTAGACGAAGTAAAGGCCCTTTTGCCGCACCTCCTCAACATACCCGGAGGCGTTAAATTCGACCTTACCTTCGATCAATCCATCTACATCAAACAGGCGATCAGCAGCCTTATGCATGAGGCGGTCCAGGGATCGATCCTTGCTTTCGTCATCATCCTTATATTCCTGAGGAGCTTTACCAGCACCCTGATCATTTCCCTTTCCATCCCCCTGTCGGTGATGGTCACCTTCATACTGCTTTATTTTGTAGGACATCAGACGCTCAACACCTTCACGCTGGGAGCTTTAACCCTCAGCGTTGGAAGGCTTGTCGATGATGCCATTGTTGTGCTCGAAAATATCTACCGGCACAGGGGCATGGGCAAGAGCCCGGTAAAAGCAGCGCTCGACGGCACGGGGGAGGTTGCAATGCCTGTCCTCGCCTCGACGATAACGACGATTTCGGTGTTCTTCCCGGTTGTATTTATAACCGGTATCGCAAAATTGTTGTTTGAACCGTTTGCACTTACCATATCCTTTGCACTGATAGCCTCATACTTCGTTTCCCTGACCGTAATACCCGTCCTTACAAAAAAATACCTGAAACCCGAGAAGGAGTATAGCGCTCAATCAAAAAGGCTCCATGAAAGGATCTTTGCAAGGAGCAAAACATTTTTTGACGGCATAGACAATGCTTATCAGTCAGCCCTGCAATGGGCATTATCCCACAAAAAGATTGTGGTGTACGGTATAGGAGGGTTTTTCGTTGTATCCCTTCTCCTGGTAAAATTTATTGGAACGGAATTCTTTCCGGAAACAGATGAAAGTCAATTTTCCATAGTGATGCGTTCCCCGATAGGAACACGGCTTCGGATCACGGATCAATACATAAAACAGATTCAGGATATGATAAAAGAGGTGATACCTGCAAAGGACATTAAGACGATCATCTCGAACGAAGGCCTCCCGACCGGCTTTGCATCGATATGGAGCCAGAACACAGGTCCTGACACGGCACAGATCCAGGTAAACCTCGTAACGCCGGATAAACGGAAAAGGAACGATATAGAGTACATGAACATGGTAAGAAAGCGTATCCAGGGAGCAATACCCGGTGTGCAGACCTACTTTATATCCGGGGGAATCGTCTCCCGTATCATGAATTTCGGCTCAACAGCGCCTATAGACGTGGAACTCTACGGATACGACTTAAAAACAGCGGCAAATGAAGCGGAGAACGTGGCATCTTTAATGAGGAAAACACCGGGTGTTACGGATGTTATGATAAGCAGGAGGGAGAACTACCCGGAGCTCGATATCAATGTCGACCGGGAAAAGGCTGCACTCGCCGGCGTCAACCAGCGAACAGTGGCAAATACCGTGCTCACCTCGATGAGCTCGAGTCTGAACATATTCCCCTCCATATTTACGGACCCAATATCGGGAAACGAGTACTATGTCGTGGTCCAGATGGATAAAAGGTTTACCAACAATATGCAGAACCTCGACAATTTGCCGCTCCCTACCTACAACGGCAAAACGATCTTCCTGAAGGACATTGCATCGATAAACAAGGGTGTGGGCCCCGTGCTCATCGAAAGGAAGTACCAGCAAAGGGTGATCCACATTACGGCAAACGCAACCGGAAGGCCGCTCGGCGATGTTGCAAGCGACCTGTCCAACGAGTTCGCGAAACTGAAACTGCCGCCGGGCTTCTACATAGATATGAGCGGTGAGGTTGCACAGCAAAAGGGAGCATTCCTGAGCATGTTTTTCGCACTGCTGCTTGCAATCATGCTTATCTACATGATCATGGCCTCTCAGTTCAAATCACTGCTCGACCCGTTTATCATCATGTTCTCCGTGCCCATGGGGCTGATCGGTGTCCTGTGGATGCTGTTTCTTACCAATACAACGCTCTCCATAGAATCCTTTATGGGTGTTATCATGATGATCGGTATCGTTGTCAGTAACGGTATACTGCTCGTCGACTATACAAACAGGCTGAGGGGAGAGGGCATAGAGCTCCATGAGGCTGTTATAAGGGCTGGAAGAACAAGGCTGAGGCCCATTCTGATGACGAGCCTTGCAACGATCCTCGGGCTTATCCCAATGGCGATCGGCTTTGGCACAGGCAGTGAAACCAACATGCCGCTCGCACGTGCGGTTATCGGCGGTCTGCTGGTGTCGACATTCTTAACACTGCTTCTTATCCCGACCCTTTATACGGTATTCGAGGAGAAATTCAAGAGAAGCATAAAACAGGATGAGGAATTGAAATGAAGAACAATAATTGTTTTTTCAATGTCATTGCGAGCGGCGTCTCGGCGCAGCGAAGCAATCTAAATAAATTAAGGGATTACTTCGTCATCCGCCTGCGGCGGACTCCTTGTAATGACGCTCTGTTTAATCTTTTTGCGGCGGTTTTCTTAGCGGGTTTGGCGCTGTTCTCGCTTAATGTCCCGGCATACGCACAAGACGATCAGCCCCTGTCCCTCAAGCAATGCGTCGATATGGCCCTCCGGCAGCAGCCTTCCCTGCGGGCAAGTATATCCCTGACACAGGCAAACAGGGAGATACTGACCCAGGCACGCTCTGCATGGTATCCATGGATAAGCGCACAGGGAGGGTACACACGGGAAACAAGCAACTATGTTTTCCCGCCTGCTCTTTCGAACCTGTTCGGATCACACGCCACAACACCGGAGAGCAACACCTCTTATAACTATTATACAGCATCCGTCGGCTTTAACTGGCTGCTGACGAATTTCGGTCAGAGACTTTATGCAATAAGGGCGCAGCAGCAAGCAGTAAAATCATCACAGTATGATGAGCAAACAACAAAGTCGGATGTTATATTCAATGTAACACAGGGCTATTACGGGGTACTTGCGGCACAGCACCTGTCAGAGGTCGCTGACAAGGTTTTGGAAGAGAGCAGCAAGCATCTCGAACAGGCAAAGGGTTTTTTTGAAGTCGGCAGGGTATCGCGCATCGACGTGGCATCAGCGGAAACAAACTATGCAAATGCCCAGTTGAATATGATAACGGCAAAAAACAATGTTGAACTGGCAATGGTAAACCTGCTCAACACCATGGGAATAAAGGACACCGATACCGTCAGCATAATCGACACCATAACACCTACAACACAGGGGATAGACATGAAGGCCGCCATCCGGAATGCAATGGATAACAGGCCGGAACTAAAATCACTGAACGCTGCGAATCAGAGCTTACTGGAATCCGAGAAATCAGTGCTTGCGTCCAACCTCCCTTCCATCATTGGAACAGGAGGATACAGCTGGGCAGGCTACCAGACGCCATTGACATGGAACTGGGCAATAGGCGTCGGTGTGCAGTTTCCCCTGTTTTCTGGTTTTAACACGTATGGAAAATACGGAGAGCTCAAGGCACGGGAACAGAATATAGAGGCACAGATAGATGTTTTTAAACAGGGCATCATCCTCCAGGTAAAGCAGGCAGGCCTGAACCTCCAGCAAGCAAACGATAGTATCGCTGCATCGAAAAAAGCAATGGACAGTGCTCAGTTGAATCTTGAACTTGCCGATGAGCGGTATACAACGGGCGCGGGTTCTATCATAGAGATTACGGATGCGGAAGCATTGTTTGCTTCAAGCAGTGCGGCTTACATACAGAGTATTTACCAGTACAACATAGCACTTGCACAACTCGAGAGAGCAGAGGGAATCATAACAGAAGGGTATTGACCTTTCAGTAGGGGCATGGCATTCCATGCCCCTACACTACATTGCAGGTTTTTCATTACGAGGAATGTGATGACGAAGCAATCTGCAAGCTTGCAGATTGCTTCGCTGCTCCATCCCCTTATTCCGGTTTAGCTGGCGGCGGTGTATTGCCTTTTCCTGGCAGCATGTTGCTAAGGTATTTCTGAGGGTCCTGTAAAAATTCCTTCTTTTCCTGATCCGAGGCAAAGTAGAACTTCCGGTCCTTATATATTGTGAACGGGGTGTCCTTTGTTATCTTGACCTGCGTGTTAGACACCGGGGATACTGAATAGCCTTGCGGTATTCTCTGCAGCTGACCGGCATTATTGTCATTCATGTTCATATTCTTCATATTCATGTTATTCATATTTTGATCGTTCTGGCTGAGCATTATCCCGCGTGTATCACACGAACTGCACGCCCTTGTTTTTTGTACAAATATCGCTATGGCTGTAACCAGCAGCATCACGGTCAGAATTTTTATTGAAAGGTTAAATCTTGTCATTGTGCCTCCTTTTTATTTTGGTTTTTGCGTCAGGTATTTTTCAGGTTCTTTTACGAACTTATCCTTGCATCCCTTTGCACAGAAGTAATAGGTTGTTCCCTTGTAATCGTACTTCTCCGGTGCAAGCTTTTCATCGATCACCATTTTACATACAGGATCTTCATGTTTTGCCATAGTAACCTCCTTTTTTATACGTTATACATTAACCCGAAAAATGCAATAAGGGAGTTGGTTTGTCCGTGCAGAGCACCCACCCCGGGCACACAGCGAAGCTGGGTCGGACGGTCCGTGCGATCCTTCTTCCTGACGATTTAAACGGATTAAACGGTTCAAACGGTTTAAGCCGCTTTAAGTCCTCTGTAAGTTTATACATTATCTTTGGGAAGGCTTCTTCTTTTCCAGTACAAATAGATCACCGGATAAACCACAAGTTCCATAATCGCGGACGTGAACACGCCTCCAATCATGGGCATGGCAATACGCTTCATAACGTCCGCACCGCTCCCCTGACTCCACATGATCGGCAAGAGCCCCATAATGATGGCAAAAACAGTCATCATCTTCGGCCTTATCCTCTGGACAGCTCCGTACATGATGGATTCTTTCAGGTCGCTTTCCGTGTGCATCTTCCCTTCATCGAGCCACCGGTGATATGCCTCATCCAGGTACACCAGCATCACAACCCCTGTTTCCGCATCAACGCCCGCAAGTGCAATGATACCGACCCATACAGCCACACTGAGCTCGTAATGCATAAAGTACAGCCCCCAGAATGCACCGGTCAGTGAGAACGGTATAGCGAGCATCACGATCAACGCTTCGGTTACAGAACGTTTGTTGAAGTAAAGCAGCAGAAAAACAATGAACAGGGTAAGCGGGATCACAATCATAAGCGTCTTTCTCGCATGTTCCATATATTTATATTCACCCGTCCACTCGAGCGTATAGCCTGGAGGCAGCATGCCTTTTTTTACAATCTCGTCATCTACGGCTTTTTGGGCCCGTTCCACATATCCGCCGATATTGCTGGTGTTTAAATCCACATACACCCAATCCGATAGCATGCCGTTTTCGTCCCGTATCATGGGAGGTCCGTTGACCCTGTGAATATCCGCAAGTTCACCTATGGGTATCTCGGCACCCGATGGCGCAGAAACAAGTATCATCCTGAGGCTGTTGATATCGTCACGGAGTTCCCGTGGATAGCGTATTGCAATTGCAAAACGCTCCCGGCCGCTGACAACCTTGCCGACGGTCATTCCGCCGATGGCTGTTTCTATGACATCCTCTACGTCGCTTACGGTCAATCCGTATCTGGCAATAGCCTCGCGGTTAATGTCAAAATCTATGTAATGCCCGCCCACTGCCCTCTCTGCAAATACACTCCTCGTTCCCGGTATCTTGCTCAGGGTGCTTTCCAGCATCTTCCCGATGTTCTCCATTTCAGTCAGGCTTGCACCGTAGATCTTAATACCAACAGGGGTACGTATGCCTGTGGTCAGCATGTCTGTCCGTCCTTTTATAGGCATTGTCCACGCATTGGTCAGACCCGGCATATTGATTGCTGTATTCATCCGATCGATTAATTTTTTCCACGTAACACCCTTCGGCCACTGTGACTGCGGTTTTAAGTTGATAATGGTTTCTATCATCTCCAGGGGAGCCGGGTCTGTCGAGGTATCTGCCTTGCCTGATTTTCCAAAAACGGATTGCACCTCCGGGAACGATTTTATGATCCTGTCCGTAACCTGAAGCATCTGCCGTGCCTGGGTAATGGAAATACCGGGTATGGTGCTCGGCATGTATAGGATCGTCCCTTCATTGAGCGGCGGCATAAACTCACTGCCAAGCTGTGAAAACGGAAAGATTATAGAGAGGATAATCAAAACAGCTGAAATCAAAATAAGCTTTTTATGCTTGAGGGCAAATACGGCAACCGGGTGATATGCCCGGATCATAAGGCGGTTGAGCGGATTTTTTTCTTCCGGCGTGATCTTTCCGCGGATGAAGAGTGTCATCAGCATCGGGCCAAGGGTTATGGATAAGAACGCGGCAAACAGCATGGAGAATGTTTTGGTATATGCAAGCGGCTTAAAGAGCTTTCCCTCGGGCCCGGTCAGGGCAAAGATCGGCAGGAAGGCAACCGCGATAACGAGCAGCGAGAAGAACAGGGGCCTGCCGACTAATTTTGCAGCCTTTATAATAATTTCTTCCCGCCTCTGATTGGTGAGGTTGTGTTCCTGCTCAAGAAATTTATTCGCGTTCTCGATCATCACGATAGATGCATCTATCATTGCGCCGATTGCTATCGCTATACCGCCGAGAGACATTATATTGGATGATACACCCACATAGTACATCCCGATCAAGGCCATCAGTATGGCAAGCGGTAAGATTACAATAGCGACAAGTGCGCTGGTGATGCTGTAGAGAAAGATGATGGAGACAATGCTGACGATGATACTTTCCTCGATGAGCTTTTCTCTGAGTGTTGCAACGGACCGTTTGATTATTTGGGATTGATCGTACACAATCCTGAGCTCGACACCTTTTGGCAGGGAAGGGGCAATCTCTTTGATCTTTTCTTTCACATCATCCAGGATCTTATACATGTCCGCTCCGTAGCGGACGATAACAATGCCGCCGACGACATCGCCCTTCCCGTTGTAGTCGGCAATACCCCGTCTCATCACGGCGTCATACTTGATATCGGCGATATCTTTCAAAAGAACAGGGGTGCCGTTTGATGAGGCATAGACAACTATATTGCCGAGGTCTTTCAGCGATTCTATGTAGCCGTTGCCGCGGATCACAAACTCCGTTCCGTTGATCTCAATGGATGCACCGCCGACATCGTTGTTTGAATGCCTGACGGCATCGATAACCCTGCTCAAAGGAATATGGTATGCCTTCAGCCTGGCCGGATAGACATTTACCCTGAACTCCTTTTCATACCCCCCAATGCCCGCCACCTCGGACACACCATGCACGGACTCAAGCCAGTATCTCAGATACCAGTCCTGAAATGTCCTCATTTCTGCGAGGTTATATTTATGACCCTTGTCCACCAATACATACTCGAGGCCCCAGCCGATACCCGTAGCATCGGGCCCGAGCGTAGGATTTACACCCGGAGGGAGCTTACCGTTGATCTGCTGGAGGTACTCAAGCACCCTGCTCCGCGCCCAGTACATGTCCGTCCCGTCGTTAAACAGGACATACACGTACGAGTACCCGAAGGTGGATAAGCCCCTTACAACCTGTACATGCGGTGCTGAGATCAAGGCGGTAACGATCGGGTAGGTTACCTGATCTTCTATGATGTTCGGGCTCTGTCCTTCCCATTTTGTATAAATGATCACCTGCACCGGTGTAAGGTCCGGGATGGCCTCTAACGGTGTTTTGTTGATCACCCATATCCCCCAGCCGATGAGAAAGAAGGTGCCGAGAAAGACTATGAATTTATTCTTTGCGCAGTACTCGATGATTTTGTTAATCATGTCAGCACTAACCTTTCCCAGCGATCATTTCTGCAAATACATTGTATGAAAAGGTCATTGCGAGGAGTGAAACGACGAAGCAATCTTTCAATCCTGGTAGATTGCTTCGTGTCGCTATGCGCCACTCGCAATGACAGGGTGATGGAATTTGCAATCTCGTATTTTGAGCCTTGAATCTTGAATTTTGAATCTTGAGTTTGTGCATGATCACATCTTCATCCCGGGCATGGAGTTATCCTGATCTGACGGTGCAGATTTTTTCTTCTTTTCCGTCGTCTTTGAATCTTGAGTTTCTTTTTGAGTTTTGAATTTTGAATCTTGAGATTCTTTTTGAGTCTTGAATTTTGAATCTTGAATTTCTTTCTTACTCCCCCCATCCATACCCGGCATTGAGCCCATTGCCCCGCTTGCCTCGCTGAGATTGGATTCCGCATCAATTAAAAACACCGGGTTCGTTACCACCCTGTCTCCTGCCTTAAGCCCCGAGAGGACAACATAGTATTTGTCTGCATGTTCGCCAAGTTTTACCGTGTGCGGTTCAAAATATCCGTCTCCCCGGTAAACAAACACCACCTGCCTTGTACCCGTATTCATGACAGCGTCCGAAGGTACTGCAAGCTTTTCGCCAATAGTGTCCTGAATTAAAACCGAGCCGTACATATCGGGTTTAATTTTGTATCCGGGGTTTGGTACAACCACCCTTGCCTTGACTGTTCTTGTATCGTTATCAAGGTACGGATAGACATAATCAATCCTGCCTTTGATTGTTTGTCCGGGAATTGATTGCAGGTGTAACTGTACGGGCTGGCCCGTGTGCACGAATGGAATCTGGCTCTCGTACACATCTACCATTGCCCAGACATCGCTGAGGTCTGCAATCCTGAACAACGTCTGCCCCGCATCGACATGCTGCCCCTGCACAACGTGTTTTTCGATTACATAACCGGTAAAGGGTGCATAGAAAGAGAGTGTATCATAAGCCTTGCCTGCCCTTTTTATTTCGGCAATTTGTTTGTTCGTAATATTCCATAATCTCAACTTCTGATCTGCAGCCCGAATAAGCTCTTTATTGCTTGATGTGTAAGGATTATTCACAACAAGCAGGTATTCCTGTTCGGCAGAGACAAGCTCCGGAGAATAGATCGTAAAGAGCGGCTGACCTTCATAAACCATCATGCCTGTATAATCGGCATGCAGTTTTTGAATCCAGCCGGAGAACCTGATGTTTATGTCTTTCAGTTTGGTTTCATCATATTTGATGATTGCATCATTTCTTACTGAAAATTTAAGGTCCCTGTTTTCTACCGTGCCAAGGGTTACACCGTACATCTGCTGGAGCCTGGATGATATCTGAACGGTGCCGGGTGCAAGGCCCTTTCCCTGTCCCGTCTGTTCGCAAACCTGGAACGGCACCATGTCCATACCCATTGAATCCTTACCGGGTTTGCTTGATACCTCCTTGGGCATCATGGTTGACTTGTACATGGTCTTGCATTTCTCTTTTGCCTGCTGTGCGGAACCATTCGCTGTTTTACTGACCGCTTGATGCTTTGAACATCCGTATGCCGTCAAAACCAGTAATGCCAAACTAAATATTATTAAATATTTTTTCATGTCAATCTCCTGTATCTCATTGTCATTACGAGTAGTCCAGCCAGGGGCAGGATGAAGAAGTAATCTACCGGGATACAGAGAGATTGCTTCACTTTGTACGCAATGACGAAAAAGATAGTATTGTTCATACTTATTGCTCACTATTCAATTTTTTTGCAGGGGCGAGCCTTGGTTCGCCCTCTGCTGTTTTTGCTATGCGATTGGGCAGAGCAAGCCCTGCCCCTCCATGAAGCCCCTGTGCCTTTATCAGATCTACCCCGCTCAGTTCGCTGAGTTTTGCCAGTGCCTTGTAATAATCCGCTGTCCTCTGATACAGCATCTGTCGGTAATCAATAAGCATGAGAAGTGCGTCCATGGTGGTCAGGAAGTCTACCCTGCCGGTTGTGTAGCTGCTGGTTGCCGAGCTGAACGTCAGTGCTGCCTCCGGTACGATCTTATTGCGGTACAGGTCAATTAACGAGTAGGTTGTTTGTACCTCTTTGTACGATGCATCTATGTCTGCAAGCGTTGATTTTTCCGTGCTGTCCTGATTTTGCTCCGCAGCGGCCAGGCCTGCACCTGCACCCCTGACCATGTATCTCTGTTTCGCCCAGAAGTATAAAGGCAGGCTCAAGCCTATCTGTGCGGTCCAGCCCGGAGGATAAGCACCCCTTATCATCCAGCCTGCACCGATATCGAGATCCGGGGCATACGACCATTTACTCCTTGATAATTCCAGCTTATTCTTTTCGACGTCAATCTTTGCTATGGATATCTCAGGTGATGTGTCCTCTGCAGAGCTGTAAAGAGATTTCCTGTCATAGCCTATGGTAACAGCTTGCAGTTCTTCAGGCTCCGCGATGCGTGTGTCGGGGGTTTTCCCAAGCAGGCCGTTCATCCGTGCGGTTGAGCGCTGTAGCTCAAAACCTACCAGCTCAATCCTCTCCTCAAGCCTTGAACGTTCAAGCATTGCCCGCAGCAGGTCCTGCTGTGATGCAATACCGGTTTCATATCTTTGTTTTGCAATACTGACAACGGTGTCAAGCACCTTTGTGTATTGTTTCAGCAGCAATAGTGATTCTGTATTGTAATAGTAATCGCTGAAAGCGGAAACAGCCTTTGACTGGATTTCAAGTTCTTTGCGCCTTAGTTCCTGTTTGCTTGTGAGATATTGCTTATATGCTATTTCTGATTCAAGATGAAGTTTGACAGGAAAAGGTATCTCCTGATCCAGCTCTATGGCAAAATAACTCATGGGGTCCTGACCAACCGTATATTGCGTACCCATGTTGTTAATTTTGAACATCAACGAAGGATCGGGGATAACGCCGGTGTAGTGATACTGCGCCTCATACGCGTTGACCTTTGCCTGCATGCTCTTTATATCGGGATTGGATTTCAGTACCTCGGAGATATATTCTTTCAGGGTCAGTACATTCCGGGGGAGCGTATCGGAACCAGCGCTCTTCTGTGCCATTGCAATGGATGGCAAAAAGAACAAAACCGCGCATGTGATCAAAAATAGATTTTTCATACTCTTTGTTTTCCTTGCTCTATAACAATGCAGTTACAATGCCACTATACCATTCCTCATAAAATTAACAACTTATCTCGTTGAACCAATAATGGGCATAAACAATATTCTTCACGAGTAGAGAGTATTCTCTAATAT
>DAHXOM010000034.1 GCA_027364825.1 bacterium
TTATAATTAGATTTCTTACACAAAGACACCTGTATGTAAGATATTATAGCTATTCCTTACATATGTCAAGCTCTATGTAAGGAGAAATATCTAAGCATCTCACATCATTGGACATAAGATGGCGAGTTTGTTTTAAAGCATACTATGAGTCCGGATACATCTTGGGTAATAGACGGTACAACAGGGGATGTATCCCCCACCCATCCCCAGGTTGGATACCCCTTATGTAAGGGCAATAATGCAGGAGCTTAAGCCCGCGGGGCGGCTCATTCGGTTTCGTGCAGGGATGTACCGGTTATGGCAAGGAACGCATCCTCAAGGTTCGGAGGCCGCCGTACCGGATATGCAAAAGGATAGAGCTCTATCAACTTCTTGTGTATTGCCATGACGTCCTCGGATTTTTGCGGTATGATTAAGCCGAACTTGCTCGAAAATTCGTGACTGAACTTGAATTCTTTCAGGCTCCCGAGGAGATTGGAAAAATCACTCCCGTTGTTAAACTTGATCTCTATAACATCTGTCGGGTACCGTGACGTTACGATATTCCGCGGCGTGTCCATATCGATGATACTGCCGTCGTGCATGATCATGACCCTGTCGCACAGCTTTGTTACCTCTTCCATGTAGTGCGTCGTCAGCAGGATCGTAATGCCCTGCTCTTTTATCTGCAGAAGTTTGTCCCAGGTATCGTGCCTTACCTGGGGGTCGAGCCCTGTTGTCGGTTCATCGAGTATCAGTAATGAGGGGTCGTTGATAAGCCCACGGGCAAGAGTAAGCCTTCTGCGCATACCACCCGAAAGTTCCATGACGTTGTAATTCACGTACTGCGTAAGATCGAAAAATTTGAGGAGCTCGCTTATCCTTTCTTTTGATATCGCACCAAAATAGCTTGCATAGATCAAAAGGTTTTCAAAAACGCTGAGGTCGGGATCAAGGCTGTCTTCCTGTGATACGACACCCATGAGCTTTCTGATTGCCCGGTCGTGGCTTTTCGCATCCCTTCCCAGAATAAAGAGCTCTCCGTCATCGATGATACACTTGCCGGTTATCATGTTCACGGTTGTGGTCTTGCCCGCCCCATTGGGTCCCACGATGCCGAACACCTCGCCCTTTTTGACCTGAAAACTTATCCTGTCGACAGCGACCTTGTTGTCGTACTTTTTAAATAGGTCTCTTGCTGTAATCAATGATTCCGGTTCTTTTAGCACTGTTCCTCCATCTGACAGGAAACCTATTGTTTGTTCAACCGTGCGAGCTCTTCTTTTTCAAGCACGTTAAACGCAACCTTGCCGACCAGCGTATGGGGCAGGTCATCCCTGAACTCTATTTCCCTCGGACAGCTCCATTTGATCAGGTGCTTCCTGCAGTGTTCTATGATCTCCTTTTCCTTTTCAGGGGACGCCTTGGAAGGGTCCTTCAGCACGACAAAGCCCTTGACGCGCTGTACCTGTGCCTCGTCCGGAACACCGATGACGCATGCTTCCTTGACATCCGGGTGCTCTGAAATTACATCCTCCACCTGATGGGGATAAACGTTCATACCGGAAGACTTGATCATCCTCTTTTGCCTGAGCTTGAAATAGAAGAAACCATCCTTGTCCATTACCCCGACATCCCCGGTATGCAGCCATACCCTGCCGTCGCTGTGCTTCTTTAACGTATTGCCTGTTTCCTCCGGCTGATCGATATAGCCGAGCATAACAGCCGGGCCGCTCACGCATATCTCTCCTTCTTCACCCAGAGGCGCCTCTTCCATAGTCCCGAGCTTGACGATCTTCGCGAGCATGTCCGGAAACGGTATGCCGATACTGCCTTCACGGTACTCGGTAAGCGGCATTGCCATGATCGCGGTCACTGCCACGGTCAGGCCGTATCCCTGCATAAGCTTCACATCGCCTCCGCCGCTGGACACGGTCTCTTCAAAGCTTTTTTTGACCTTCGATGTCAGGGAATCCGCACCGCTGAACGTCGCCTTAAGACAGGAGAGGTCTGTTTTCCGGAATAACGGGTCGCGTGATAGTGCATCAAAGAGCGTGGGCACCCCTACCAGGAAATTCGGCCGAACGGACTTGATCATCTTGGCAACGGTCTTCGGCGTAAACTGCGGTACGAGCACGCTCTTACCGCCGCCCATGAATGCGGCATTGACACAGACACCCAGACCGAACCCATGGAATATGGGCAGTATTGCCAGTACGGAATCCCCGCCTGATAACCTCGCCCATTCCGTGACCTGCTTGCCCTCACTGATAAAATTCATGTTTGAAAGCATGATGCCCTTCGGTACACCGGTTGTGCCGCCGCTGTACAGTATTGCAGCCATATCGTCGGGCTTCATGTCTGCCTTCCCTGCCCTTGGATATGAGGCCTTCATGAGCTTGTTCCACCACACCACGTCCGGGTCATGGATAGCAGGGATCTTTCTGCCCTCCACAAGATAGAAAGCCGTTTTCTTGAGAATACCGAGATAATCCGTGATACCCGTGAGGATGATCTTCTGGAGCTGCGTCTTGCCTTTTATTTCCTTGAATTTGGCGTAAAACAGATCCATGGTCAGAGCGAACTTACTCTTGCTGATATTCAGATACATCCGTATCTCTTCGGGCGTTGAAAGTGGATGGATCATACTGGAGACCGCACCAAGCTTATTCACGGCATAGAAGCATATAATACCCTGCGGACTGGTCGGCATGGAGATGGTGATACGGTCGCCCTTTTTCAGGCCGAGGCCTGCAAGCGCATCCGCACACCGGTCTATCTGTTGTGCGAATGTTTTATAGGTGGCTGTGTATCCGAGGAAATCATACGCGATATCATCCGGGTGCTCCCGGACAGTCTGCATAACAGCCTCGTACATGGTGACCTTCGGATATGCGATCGTAACAGGTATATTACCGTAAAACTTCAGCCATGGCTTTTGTTCATACATCATTCTACTCCATCGTATTATTTTTAATGGATGTCTCTTACCAGAACGGCTTTGAAAAGTCTACTGTGTCAGGGCTGCATGCTTTGCTTTTCTCTTCCAAATGTATTATTTATCGATAGCGGAGGTGGTGTTATGGAACAATCGATAATCTCGATATTCTATGAGAGGGCAAAACTCCATCCTGATAAGCTCGCAATCGTCTGGAACAAGAAAGGGGATTGGCAGCATATACCGTGGAAAGAATACAGGGAACACGTCAGCAATGCCTCCTATGGACTACTATCTCTGGGGTTTAAACCCGGGGACAGGGCCAATATCATCGGCGCGAACAGGCCCGAGTGGTTTTATTCCGATCTGGCGATCCTGGGCAACGGCGGGATTTCGGTACCGGTATACCAGACCAATACCCCAAAACAGATCGAATACATATCCCGGCACAGCGAATCATCCTTCATCTTTCTGGAAAACAGGGCACAGCTTGACAAGGTCATGGCTGTCCGGTCGCAGCTGCCGGCTTTAAAAAAGATTATCATATGGGATAAACCCGACAGTACAAATGAGACTTCGGTCATAACCTTCGAAGAACTCGAGAGGCTCGGGGAGAAGGCCAGGTCCGGGCAGTCCGGCGCCGTGGAAAGAAGGGCACAGGACATAAAATTGAATGATACCGCAACGATCGTTTACACCTCCGGGACAACAGGTCCTCCCAAAGGAGCGATGATCTCGCACAGGAATATCGTATGGACGTGTGACGCCCTGACCAGGGCGAACGACTACTTCGATACGGACATGTATATGAGCTACCTCCCGCTGTCGCACATAGCCGAGCGTATCGGTATTTACTACTCCTCCATCTACACGGACGGCACCATCGGCGTGCCCGAGAGTATAGACAAGCTCGCCGCGGATATAAAGGTACTGCAGCCCCATCTTATGTTTGCGGTACCGAGGGTCATGGAAAAGTTCTATGCGGGCATCAAGGCCGCCTTTTCCCAGACAAAAGGCATCAAGAAGGGGATCATAGACTTTGCCGTGAATACGGGGAACCAATGGGTTCGGCACATGGAGAGCGGCTCAAACCCGCCGGCAATCTTGAAGCTCAAAAGAAAGATAGCAGACAAGCTTGTGTATTCGAAGCTCAAGCACGAGCTTGGTTTTTCCCGCGGCAGGCTGCTCATTGCGGGCGGGGCACCGGTACCTCCGGAGATTCTGAGGTTTTTTCATTCAATCAACATACCGCTGTGCGTTGTGTACGGTCAGACAGAGGTAACAGGACCGACCTCCATCCACGAACACGGCCACATAAAATTCGATACCACAGGGCCCGCGGTCCCGGGTGTGGAGGTAAAGATAGCCCCTGACAGGGAAATACTGGTCAGGGGCGGTAATGTGTTTATGGGATACTTCAAGGACCCGGAAGCAACCAATGAGACGCTGAAGGATGGATGGCTTTATTCCGGAGACATAGGTGAACTCGATAAGGACGGACACCTGAAGGTAACAGACCGTAAAAAAGATCTTATCATAACATCCGGCGGCAAGAACATCTCCCCTTCGAACATAGAGAGCATGTTAAAGTCAAACCCCCTGATAAGCCAGGTCGTCGTAATCGGAGACAAAAGACCGTTCCTTACCGCACTTTTCACCCTGAACCTTGAGAACCTGCAAAAGTTCGCAAAACAAAAGGGCATCAAGGAAACGACCATGCAGGCCCTCGCAAAGCATCCGGAGATCTACACAATAATCTCGGATTTCGTTTCAAAGATAAACAGCGACCTTGCCCAGTATGAGACGATCAAGAAGTTTACCATACTTGACAGGGACTTTACCCAGGATGCCGATGAATTGACGCCGACACTCAAGGTCAAACGAAAGGTTGTGAACGAGAAGTATGCGGGTATCATAGAGGGCATGTACAGCAAAAACGGGCAGTAAGCCCCGGTTAGAAAGTCCTGCCAAAGGCTTGAGCCTCCGGGGAAGTTCAAACCCTCGCAAAAGGAAGAGTTTCCTCCTCTGTTCGTGAAACAAT
>DAHXOM010000037.1 GCA_027364825.1 bacterium
GCCGGTCTCACCCTGACCTATTCCGGAGAGTCTGCACCCGGAAGAGAAGAGGTCTGGTTTGTTTGCAAGAGGCTGTCCGACAAATGACCAAATGTAAAAATGGGAAAGATGTCATGCTGGACTTGTTTCAGCATCTAATAAGATCAATCAATTATGAGACCCTGAACCAAATTCAGGGTGACAAAACAGCAATTGTCGGACAGCATGGTAAGCCGGGGGAGCACAGCGAAAAGCCGATATGAAAGGTCTATTCTACCGGTTCATCTCTTTTGTGTCCCGCATCCTCGGACTGTGGATCGTCTCGGCTGCTGCAGGTGTCATTGTTACGGCCTATTTTATTCTCCTGCCCCGGAGGACAGGTTCCAGTGTCAGGTTCTACAAGGCCGTGTTTCCCGAAAGAAACACCCTTTTTCATGTGTTGTGCGTATGGAGACAGTACCATCATTTTTCAACGGTGTTTGTCGACAGGCTGCGATTTGAAAAAAAAGACGGGTTGAAATGGGTGGGACACGGCCTTGAGTATCTTTCGACGGCAGCAAAAAAGAGCGAATACGGCATACTGCTCACATCGCATTTCGGGAATTGGGAGGCAGCAGCGCGCGGTCTCCAGACCCTTGAACTGAAGATCCTTTTATACATGGGAGCACGGCAGTACGAACAAATCGAAGCGCAGATCAAAAAAGACCTTGCAGACCACGGAATCAGCATCGTCGCGGTCTCAAAAGATGCGAACGCACCATTTGAAGGATTGGAAGGCCTGCATTTTCTGAAGAACGAGGGGTTTGTTGCCATGGCAGGCGACCTCTTATGGAACAACGCACAAAAATCCATCAAGGTGAAATTCTTCGGTCATGATGTCTTCCTGCCGCAGGCTCCGTATGTGTTCGCCCTTGTTACCGGCGTGCCTGTTTTTGTGTTTTTTGTGACCAGGGCAGGTAAGGCGAACTACAGTGTCATTGCCCATCCGCCGATCTATGTTAGGGCAGCGTCCCGGGACCAGCGGGAAGCCGCCATGCAAAAGGCCGCACAGCAGTATGCTGATTTGCTGGAACAGATGGTGCGGCAGTATCCCGAACACTGGTACCACTTTACACCGATGTGGATTGATGATACGCATAACCAAAACAGGCACTCATGATTATCAAAAATCCGTCAAAAAAAACAAGGTTTGTGGAGTGATTGAAAGGCCGTTCCGATGAACGTATTACTGATGGCCACGAACAGGCTCACAACCCCTTACCCGGTGTATCCGATAGGCCTGGATTATGTTGCCGGTGCCATTCCCCCTTTGCACAAGGTGGATATTATCGATCTTTGCTTTGACGGGTATGAACCGGAAAAGATCGAAGCGCGGATAAAAGCATTCACCCCGGATATCGTGGGGCTGTCCCTGAGGAACGTGGATACCTCGGATTCTATCAACGCACAGAGCTTTATCGATCAGTATAAGAATATCATCTCCATGGTCCGCCGGGCGACGCACGCACCGATTGTCCTCGGAGGGAGCGCATTCAGTATATTCCCTGAACAGTTCATGCAGGCTCTGGATGCGGACTACGGTATCGTCGGTGACGGGGAGAGGCTTACACAGCTCCTGGCTGCCCTGGAAAAAGGAGATGACGTGTCTTCACTGCCTGGAATAATCGTCCAGGGTAAAAAAATGAAAGGAAATTTCTCCTTATGGGAAGGTCCTATTACAAGGACATTCGATAAAGGCCGCCCGTATCTGAATTATTACCTTAAAAACGGCGGTATTCTCAATCTTCAGACAAAGCGCGGGTGTCCGTTCAAATGCATTTACTGTACCTATCCGCTCATCGACGGCAGCTCTCTGCGGTGTTTTGAACCGGAATCTGTCGGCCGTATGGCGCGGGAGCTTCAGGATGCCGGAGCAAAATTTATCTATATAACGGATTCTTCATTCAATGCCGATGTTGCCCACAGTATCGCAGTGGCTGAGGCATTCGTACGCCATGGCGTGAGTATTCCCTGGGGGGGCTTTTTCACGCCCCGTCACCTGCCAACGGACTACTTCCGCAGGATGGCGGACTCCGGACTTACCCATGTGGAGTTCGGTACGGATGCACTTTGTGATGCGACCCTTTCTTCTTATCATAAGCCGTTCAGGCTCGAGCAGGTGTTCGAGAGTCACCGCATGGCCGGCGAAGCAGGCCTGTTTGTGGCGCACTACCTCATCATAGGCGGTCCCGGGGAGAGCGAACAGACGCTCGGGGAAACGCTGGACAACGCAGAGAAGCTCGATCGTTCCGTACTATTTTTCTTTTTCAGAATGCGGATATACCCCGGAACATTCCTGCACACCATCGCCATGAACGAGAACAACCCCGAGTATAACGATGTCTTCTCACGCCAGGTATTTTATCAGACAGATCCCCTGTGGAATGATACCATGGTACGTACCGTCAGAGAACGGTCCCACGGGCGTTCGAACTGGGTCACCGGTTCAGGCGGAGAGAACATGGAGAAGGTCATTTCCCGTATGTACAGCCGTGGCCGTACAGGACCGTTATGGGAAAAACTGATCCAGTAACACCGGTGCGGGTGACCGTTTTTCCGCTTTCCATTGCAGTGCTCGCGGGCATAGGTGCCATCCAGATTTCGGTCGTTCTGTTTTTTCTCCGGCCTTCCGCTGCTGTTGTACCCCTGATAATATTCATCATCCTTTGCCTTGCCGCGCCTTTTTTTCCCGGCTCATGGTTCTTTATGCCGGTCATTACCCATGGGAGCACGAAGAGCCATGCCGTGGCGCTCACCTTCGATGACGGACCGACTCCGGAAACCACACCGCTCCTGCTGAACTTGCTTGAGGAATACTGCATTCATGCCACGCACTTCGTGGTCGGCGCAAAAGCCGCGTCACATCCGGACCTCATAAAAGGAGTCCTTTCCCGGGGGCACGACATCGGCAACCACACGATGAACCATGATGTTTTTGTGATGCTGAGGTCATCGGATGCGCTCGGGCAGGAGATCTCGCAATGTCAGCATGTGCTGGCAGGATACGGTGTCAGGCCACTGATGTTCAGACCGCCCGCAGGCATCGTTAACCCGAGGCTTTGGCCCGAACTCCTGAGACAGGGCTTGTCCTGTATTACGTTCTCCCGGCGCGGCCGTGATTTCGGGAACCGCAGGATACCGGGGATTGCCCGCAGGACACTCAGGCATGTAAAAGCAGGGGACGTTATCATGCTCCATGACTGCCTGCCCAAAACAAAAGGGCAGATAGAGCTCTGGTTACAGGAGATCGAGCAGGTGATCGCCGGCGTACAGGCAAAGGGGCTTGAAATAATACCGCTGTCGGCCTTGATCGGACGTCCTGTAATGGAACCCGTTGGAAAGGGTCACAGCTCCAATCCTGCCGCTGCATTTTACGATGCTCTGGCAGGGACATACGATAAAGAGCAACAGGGCGCATTGATTGCGATTTCCCGGAAACCGGAACACGACGCCGTTACCAAAAGGATCCATGACTTTGTCCGGCAGACTGACCGTGTTCTTGAGATTGGACCGGGTACGGGCATGTACACACTTGAGCTTGCGCGTCTTGCTCAGGAAGTCACGGCGGTTGATGTGTCCGGCAGGATGCTGAGCATCCTTGAGCATAAGGCACTGAGCAGGCATTTGACGAATATAAAATATGTCCAGGGTGATATCCAGGAACTTCTCACGGGTGACGGCTTGAACGACAGGTTCAATCATATCTGTGCGTTTTCATCTTTGGAGTATGTACCGGACATTTCCGCACTTATCAAGCTCCTGTCACAGCACCTTGGACCCGGGGGAGTCTTGTATTTTACGACTGCCCACCGGTCATTTTTCCGTTTCTGGACACAGATTGGCAATGCCATGCGCCAGGGGATATGGCTCCACGCAAGGAGCGTGCCCCAGATCAGAAAGGCCCTTCTGCAAGCCGGGCTTACACCTGTAGTCATACAGACCCATGGGTTGAATCTGGGACTCGGCAGGAGAGTATTTCTTGGCGGCGTACTCCTCGAGGTCATGGCGAAAAAAAATTAAACCGAAAAATGCAATAAGGAAGTTCGTTTGTTCGTTCAACCCTGCGATCCATAGGATATCGATAACTTCTTTTTATTAACGAGTTCTAAGTCCTCTGTATGTTTATATGCAATTACCCGGTAATCCTTTTTTGCAAATATTTGAAGAATACCTTTGTTTGACGCAGGCTTATCACTCACTGCACAAACTTCCTTATTTTCAAATGCATTTTTCTGGTTAAGAACCTATCTCTTGCATTTATGATCATGGCAGGATATAAAGCACACCATTATGG
>DAHXOM010000042.1 GCA_027364825.1 bacterium
TCTCTGCCATAGAAGAACAAATAAGGACGATACATTATCTCAGGAGCCTCGTACCATGGAACAGGGACAAGAACCACAGTTCAAGCAAATAATACGTCAGTTCAACGGCAACCTGGTCCGGTATGTCATTATCGGCAGACAGGCGGTAGTCCTCTATGGAGCACCCGTGACCTCTTTTGATTACGATCTCTGGGTTTCATCGGAAGACAGGGACAAAGTATTCGGTGTCCTGGAGCAGGACGGGTTTGAAGCATCCTCCGAAAAGATCGACAAGCGGCCGCTGGTAACATTTTTGAAAGACATAGTGAAGATAGTCATTTTCTTTGTAAAGGCATTCGGTAAGCGTATAAATTTCGATCAATGCTTAAAAAACTCTATCATTGTAAAAGACAAAGGTTCCGATTTCTTTATCAGGCTCGCTTCACCCGATGATCTGATAAAGCTGAAGAGCTTCAGAGAACCATTGCGGGAAAAGGACAGGGAAGACATTGCTTATCTTAAGAAATTAAGGAAGAAACTCGTTTAGCTCCCTGTGCTTATCTGCCCCTGAATACGGGCCTGCGTTTTTCTATGAATGCAGCACTCGCCTCTTTGAAGTCTTCGGTATTGCCGCACGCGGCTATGCCTTCCCTCTCAAGCTCGAGGATGCGTTCCATGGAACTCGAGTATGCCTGGTTCATGTTCCGCTTTGCGTACGCAAACGCAACGGTCGGACCTGCGGCAATCGTCTGTGCGAACGCTGTTGCCTGCTCCATAAATGCAGCATCATCGAAAACCCTGTTCACCAGCCCCATCTCCAGTGCCTGCTGTGAGGGGATGTCCTGGTTCAAAAGAATATACTCCATGGCCCTCTTGGGCCCCGCATGATATGAGAGCAGGGCCGTTGCCCCGCCGTCAGGCGTGAGGCCTATTTTCGTGTAAGCGAGGTTGAACTTCGCCGACCTTGCGGCTGCGATCAAATCGCATGCCAGTGCGAGGCTTACGCCTGCGCCCGCAGCGGTGCCGTTCATGCCTGCTATGACCGGTTTGTCCATCATCCGTATGGTGTTCATGATACCGTTGAGATAGACCGTGAGCTCCTTAAAAAATTTTCCTTTCGGGTCGGGAGCGGAGAGCATTGACTTTACATCCCCGCCGCTCGAGAACGACTTGCCGGTACCGGTCAGCAGTATGGCCCTTATTCCCCCGTCGTACTCCGCATCGAGCAATGCCTTCAATAACCCGCTGCCGAGTTCGAGGTTTATTGCGTTCATTGCATCGGGCCTGTTCATCGTGATAACGCACAGGGGGCCGTATTTCTTGTATTCTATTATTCCCATAAGCTCCTCCGTTTTTTTCTTTTATTGTCCTACAGGGGAAGAGATTTCCGAGCCTGCTAATACATCTTGAGCCGTTTGCGTGCAACGCCTGTGCGATATGCCGCATCACTGACAGCCTGGGCAACGGCCTTGACGACATTCTTGTCGAACACGCTCGGTATAATATAATCTTCGCTCAGATCGGACGGCTTTATCAGGGATGCAATAGCATCGGAAGCGGCAAGCATCATCTCATCGTTTATCTGACTCGCCCTGACATCGAGCACCCCCCTGAACATCCCCGGAAAACAGAGGACATTATTTATCTGGTTCGGATAATCCGATCTGCCGGTTGCCACAACCTTTGCATATTTCATTGCAACCTCCGGTGTTACCTCGGGATCGGGGTTTGCCATGGCGAACACTATCGAGGACCTTGCCATCTTTTTCAGGTCCGACGGCTTTACGATGTCAGGGGCCGACACGCCGATAAAAACATCGGCACCCGGGAATGCGTCCGAGAGCCTGCCTTTGATATTCTCCTTGTTTGAGTGATCCGCAAGCCATTGGATGTACGGGTTCATGCCCTTTTTCCTTCCCCTGAAGATAAGGCCGTCCTTGTCATTGACGATCAATTCCTTTACGTTTTTGCGTATCAGCAGCTTGGCGATGGACATGCCTGCGGCCCCGGCACCGGACAAAACAACCTTTACGTTGTTCAGCTTTTTATGCACTACCTTGAGTGCATTGGTCAGTGCCGCAAGCAGTACGATGGCAGTTCCGTGCTGATCGTCGTGAAAAACAGGTATGTCGAGGACCTTTTTTAATTCATCTTCAATGTAGAAACATCTCGGTGCGCTAATGTCTTCCAGGTTTATTCCACCGAACCCGCCTGCAATAAGCCGTACGGTGTTCACTATTTCATCCGGGTCCTTTGTCCTCAATACAATCGGGAATGCGTCTATATTGGCAAATTCCTTGAAAAGCAGTGCTTTTCCTTCCATGACCGGCAGGGCTGCCTCAGGTCCGATATCACCGAGACCGAGCACCGCAGTACCGTCCGACACGACAGCAACCATATTCTTCCGCATGGTCAGGGTAAAGGATTTGTCCTTATCTTCCGCAATGGCACGGGAGATCCGTGCGACGCCCGGGGTATATGCAAGGGACAGATCATCCCTTGTTTTTATGGGATTCTTGCCGATAATCGAAAGTTTGCCGCCGAGATGATACAGGAACACCCTGTCGGATATACTTGCAATACTCACGCCTTTGAGCTTCTTTAACGTGGAGATGATCTGCTGGGAATGTTCCTCGTCCCTTGCCTTTATGGTCATATCCCGGATAATGGTGTTTTTTGCAAATCCTACAAGGTCTACTGCCCCTATATCTCCGCCGGCCTTGCCTATTGCCGTCGTCACCCTTCCCAGCATACCGGGTACATTATGTATCTCGAGTCTGACGGTTATACTATAACTGACATTCGGTACAGTAGCCATATATGCCTCCTTGTGTTATTTTATAGGAAACGTATGCAAATGCAATATATCTTTACACAGATATCTTTTATTATATCTTTTTTCCGGGCAGTGCGGATCACGATGTTGATTATGTGATCCGGGAACAGGTATCCTATGACTATAGATTTACAAAAAGCGATATACCTCCTCAAAGAGCTCGAGGTGCTTCTCTCACGGTTCGATATCCACGTGAGGTATGAGCATCTCCCGGACGCCGATTCCGGGCTCTGCGTATTAAAAGGTACTACCTATCTTATCATCGATACCGGTACTGCGTTGGAAGACAAACTTGAAGTTTTCAGGAAGGTCCTTTCGGGCTCCGATCTTTCGAATATATATGTGCACCCCGCTGTCCGGGAGTTTTTGTCCGGGGAATGATGTCCCTTTCCCGTCTGCTTCTTCTGTTGCATTGTTTTATGTATTTATGCTTTAGTATCTATCGAGAGTATTGTTTATGAAGGAGGCATTATGCCCAAGAAACTGAGAATCCTTGTAGGAAAGCCGGGACTTGACGGCCATGACAGGGGTGCGAGGATTATTGCAAGGATGCTGAGAGATGCCGGCTATGAAGTAATCTATACAGGGCTTCATCAGACGCCCGAGATGATTGTTGCGACGGCACTTCAGGAAGATGTGGATGCCATCGGCTTAAGCATACTTTCCGGGGCACACAATACGCTGTTCAAAAAGGTCGTTGATCTTCTCAAGGAAAAAGGACTTGGAGACATCACGGTCTTTGGCGGGGGCATTATTCCCGAAGAGGACGGGGCGTATCTCCACAGTATCGGGGTCAAGGGCATATTTACACCCGGAACAAGTCTTGAAACAATCCTTGAGTTTATCAAAAAAGAAGTAAAACCAAGAATATAAAAAAGAAAGGAGACAAAATGAGACCGGTTTACATGGTATCAGGCGGTATCACAAAGTTTGCAAAGGCACATCCCGAGATGACCTTCCAGTTAATGGTAAAAAAGGCTTATGACTATGCCCTCAATGACATTGGGTTGACGCACAAGGAGGCTGTCAAAGCCATTGACGGATCCGTGGCATCCTATTTTTCCGATCATTTCAGCAGGCAGCTCATGGCGGGTATCATGGTACAGGATTATCTCGGGCTCGTCCCAAAGC
>DAHXOM010000039.1 GCA_027364825.1 bacterium
GATAAGAGGAAAGAATTATGGTAGAAAAAAAATCAAATAGAATTAAAGGATTTGCACGATCGCACAAGATTATAACAGCTATCTTGGCGCTTTTGTTTATATTTTTTATTGTGTTTTTCAGCTTTGTAGAATACAGCGAAAGTCCGACATTCTGCAAAAGCTGTCACATCATGGTCCCTTACTACAATGCGTGGAAGGTGTCCGCGCATAATTTCGTACCCTGCGTCGAATGTCATTATCCGCCGACAAACAGTTTAAACTCAGCAGCATGGCACAAGATACAGAACTTCTCGATGGTGGTCCGGTACTTTACAAAGACGTATGACCCCAGGCCGTTTGCCGATATACCCGACGCAAGCTGTATGAGGATAGGATGCCATTCTACAAGGCTACTCGTCGGCAATGTTGTCACTCCGAAAGGCGTGTCCTTTAACCATATACCGCACATGGAGCATATTAAAGATCTGAAACTGCGGTGCACAAGCTGCCATTCCCAGATCGTCGTCGGGCGTCATATAGAGGTTACGTACGAGACCTGCTTCCTGTGTCATTTTTCGAAGCTGAACAACGCCAATAACAATAAAGAGATAAATAATTGTCTGCAGTGTCACCAGATACCTCGGCAAACCATCAATGTGAACGGCATATCGTACAATCACCTTGATTTCCTCGAGCACAATCCCAATATAAAGTGCGTGGACTGCCATCTCGACGTGATCCAGGGAACAGGCGAGGTTCCAAAGGAACGCTGTTACGCGTGTCATAACATACCGGCAAGGATCACATACTATACGGACACGACCTTTATCCATGAGTGGCATGTAACCAAGCATAAAATAACATGCACCCTGTGCCACCTTGAAATTAAACACGGTCTTCAAACATCCATTAAACCGCTTGAGTATGCAAGCAATTGTACGCTCTGTCACAGTAACAACATGCATACCTCGCAGGAAGATATGTACATGGGTATCGGAGGCATCGGGGTCAAAGGCTCTGCAAGCCCTATGTTCAAGGCGAATGTCAAATGTATCGGCTGCCATAAAGTTGCAACACAAAATGCATTAAACGCAAAGCTCTTCGGTCAGACCTATATAGGCGGTGCAGTCGGATGCACGACCTGCCATGGCAAGGGATATCAGGACATCTACAATATGTGGAGGGAAAACCTTAAATCCATGCTTGCGGACGCAAACAGCAAACATCTGGAAGCGAAGAAAGCCATCAACAGCGCTCCCAAAGACAACCCCGATTATCAGAAGGCGTTAAAACTCTATCAAGCTGCCTCTTATAACCTGATGTTCGTAAAAGCGGCCAGAGGTATACACAATATTGATTATGCCTCAAGCCTTCTCGACAATGCATCTTCGAACTTTGATCAGGTTGTAAAACTGCTGGCGCCAAAAACGAAATAAGATTGTTATTGCAGGCATGGTGCCAGAGGGGAATAAAAGATAAAAAAGAACCCGGGATGAACCCGGGTTCTGAGGATTTTATTGGTAATTTTAAAAACCGACCGGCCATTGCGGTCCTGTGTAAGGCCAGTATTGAGGACCCTTTGCAACTCCAACTAATTCGGTTACCGTGTTACTGCTCAGATTCGTAACCCACACATTGCCCGAACCATCTATCGCTATATCAATAGCATCTTTCCCAACAGTGTAAGTAGCTATCGTGACTCCTGCAGGACTTAATTCAATTACACTACTAAGAATTCCCAAAAAAACACTATTACCATTACTATTCCATCCCAGATGGGTATTTGCCACCCAGATGTTTCCCGAATTGTCTATCGCTATGGCACCAGTAGAAATCCCACTGCCAAGGGAATAAGTGTCTATTGTAGTACCATTGGGATCTAATTTAATTATACTATTGTTACCCGTTGTTACCAACACATTGCCTGAACTGTCTATCGCTATTGCAACCGCATCATGCCCAACAAAATGGTAAGCACCTATTGTAGCCGCCATGGGGCTCAATTTAGTTACTGCACTACTAAACCCACAACCAGAACCATCAGGGAAATCACCAATAGATGGTACCCACACATTCCCTGAAGCATCTATCGCTGGCAAATGAGCATCACCATCAACAGTGGAAGTAACCAATTGAGCTCCACTGGAACTCAATTTATTTATTACAGAAGAGCAATTATTACCCTTATTATTTGTTACCCAGATATTCCCTGAAGCATCTATCGCTATTCCAAAAGGATCATCCCCAAAAACAGGGTAAGAGCCTATTATAGCTCCACTGGAGTTGAATTCAGTCACCATATTGCTACCATTCGCTACCCATGCATTTCCGGAGCTGTCTATAGCCATACCCAAGGGAAGAATTCCAACACCGTAAGTATTACTACTACCGGTAACACGAACACCGGCAATGGGACTACCCTGTGAAGGAAGTTGTACAGAAGCAAGACCATTAGCAGGATCAATTGTTATTTCCCCCAGATCGGCATTCCCGGAAAAACTAACCGTTTGTGTAAACTGTGTCCCTGAATTGAAAATAAGCGTTGCCACACTATTACCACTTGAGTCGTTAATAAAACATCCCGAAGGTGCATTTTTGGGTAGCGTCAACGTAACATTCCCTTTTGAGTCCGAAGCTGAAGATGAAGCAGCTGTGGGTGGTTGTGCAAATGTTACGCAGTAAAGCAAATACCCGGAAAGTGGTGTTGTTGGTGTAGCTGTTTGAGCACTAAGACTGTTTACATGAAACGAAGCAGGTGCTACAGAAACCGTTCCTTGATAAAGCAGTCCTGTGAGAGTTACCGTAGATCCATTCGTAGGACCTCCGGTTGTAGTATTTGTACTGGACTTACTACATCCGATATCTGCCGCAATCATTGTTAACGCTAAAATAAATAGTCCGATTGACCATGCATATTTTATATTCTTGATTTTCATTTTATTAGCCTTCTTTTTATTTTTTTACAAAAACTAACTTATTCACACGATGAATTTTGATACGCCTCTTGCGCAAAGCGATTATGCTATTTTTTTTGGAGGAATGAAGATGTCGGAAAGGTTATTTGAAGAGATCTTAGATATTTGAATTGAACCAGTGCGGATCCCATTGAATGTCATGGATGTAGGACTTGTGATTATAATAACTTCGTCCGGGGTAAGAAGTTTTTTTGTATGATGTGTGGATGAATAAGATAATGTTCTTAAATTACTTTTATTGTTCTCCCCTACTGTTCTTGAAGACGCCTTGTTACTTACAGAGTTAATTTTTGAACGGGTTGTCTGACTGCATCTTGCTGTGGATGCAATAACTGCTGTGTTGGTTGTAACCGCTAAGATGAGAAATACAAAGGTAGTTTTCATCACCTTTATGTTCATAGAGAAAATATCTCCTCTTTATTACTATACACCTCTCTTTCGTAATTGTAACTAGCCAACTGGCTAAACTGGCTTTCGTAATACATTGAAACATATCAGCTTCCAGACTTTAGGCTTTTGTGAGTTTGCAAATGTCCGGATGATCATAGCTCTTTCTTGTGGAGCATAGGGGGCACCCTTTGTTCATCCCCGGTCTGGTTTAAATAAACGAAGACCTGCATTGTTCTTTGGTTAAAATACACCCATCCGCTTTACCTTGATATCTTACCTAAGATGCATTATCTTATGTATGTAAGATGTTACCCCAAAATTAGGACTGGAAGTTTCGTGGTTAGCAGACATCAGTTCTATCCCGTAGAGATACGGGGGGAGACTTAAAGGCAGGGACATTACCCTGCCTTTTTTTTATTTCATATCTCTGAATAATACCTCAAGATACCGGGGACAAATCCAGCAGAAAAAAATGTAAGGGCGCTAATTAGCCCTTGGATGGAATTATGTGAATCTTGTGGCAAGGCAGTCTGTTCGGGTGAAAAAGAAGGAGATAATGAAAATGCTCACTATTACAGCGGTTATTGCGGTAGAGACAAGATTCGGAAATGGAGATTATTATGCCCTGGCAAGGCTTAGCAATGGCACGTTTGCCACAGGCTGGGACATAGATCGTATGAATGACTTTAGTCTGCCTCCCAATGCTGTCATCCATACGTATGCTCAAGAAGCTATTGAATTGTATAAGAAGGTATGTACCGACGGGCTGCCTGACTATAGAGCAAAAGAAGTAATGAATCAGATAATCAGGATATGAAGGGGCCACAGTGTAGCTTTCTGACCGGGTAATTAAACCAGCTTCATGGACAGAAGGGAGATGTAGGAGGTATTAAGAGTGTAGCAATGCACTCTTTTTTTAGGCAATTCGGAAAAGTTGCACCGCCCCTGCTCTCTTTATGGAACCACGAGCACAATATCAGGGTGTTATTCATGGCTACCAAAATTCTGATATCGGATACAGATTCGTCATCATCTTAACGATGATCACTATGGTCTCCGCGATCCTGGCCGCGATACCTGCCTTGGTCGTGCCCTCCCCGGCCGTTGTCCCATCCCCAAAAACAGCCGGAACACGCAAGAAGCATGATAATTACTAAAATTAAACTAACATGTTTTTTCATATCTTCCTCCTTTTGTCCTATGAGACTTTGCCTCATGTACTTACATCACATGAATAGCAATGAAGTCTTTTGTTGTAATTCTATCGCAGTGAAATCCAGAAGAATATCGGAATGTTTCCGGAAATATTGTAGGAACATAGCCATGCTTTTCGTAAGCCGTTGTCTTACGGATGAGGATCTGATTGTTTTAATCTATAATGCAGAGCTGACATATTTCCTGCCCTCTGCCGCGATATGTGCGGCCGCTGCCGGTTCAACCGGTGCGTTATCCTTTGTCATAAAACCGGCTGTCTCTGCCCGCAATACCCTTATACGGGAAATATACCAGCTTCAAGGACAGAAGGGAGATGTAGGAAAGTTATGGAGCAATTGTCTAAAAATCAGGCAGCGGGGAATGCCGCTGCCTGCAAATAGCCGTTATATCAAATAGACCTCATCCTAACCTTACCTTCCCCCAAAAGGGGAAGGAACGTTACAAATTCCCTCCGCCTTGAAATACCGGACAACCTACACCCAAGCATGGGAAGTATTGGGGTCCTGCGGTTATACCCATTATTTCGGTTACATTATTAGTACCCCAACCAGTAACCCAGACATTGCCCAAACTGTCTATCGCTATACCGGCGATACCAATTGAAGTGGGGCCTACATCATATGTTCCTATAGTTATACCGGTAGGGCTTAATTCAGTCACAGAATTACTAGTATAATTTGTAACCCAGACATTGCCGGATGCATCTATCGCTACACCATAGGGGTTAGTGCCTACCGTAACGGTTGTTATGGTTGTACCTGTAGGGCTTAATTCAGTTACAGTATTGCTACTATAATTAGCAACCCAGGCATTGCCGGATACATCTATCGCTATACCAATAGGAAATGATCCGACACCGTAGGTTCCTATGGTTGTGCCACTAAAGCTCAGTTCAGTAACATTGTTGCTACCATCATTAGCAACCCAGACATTGCCGGATGCGTCTATCGCTATACCACGGGGCTGGGAGCCTACCGTAACTGTTGTTATGGTTGAACCTGTAGGGCTTAATTCAATTACCGTATTGCTACTCCAACCGGCAACCCAGATATTGCCAGATGCGTCTATCGCCATACCTTCGGTAACTGCACCGACACTATAGGTTCCTAAGGTTACACCGGTAGAGTTTAATTCGGTTACAGTATGACTACCGTGATTGGCAACACAGACATTGCCTGAACTATCTATCGCTATACCTTCGGGATTGGAGCCTACCGTAACAGTTGTAATGGTTGTGCCTGTAGAACTTAATTCAGTTACATTAGCACTGCCAAAATTAGTAACCCATGCATTACCTGAACCGTCTATCGCGATAACATATGGCCAGGTTCCTACAGGATAAGTTTTGGTAATCACTTGTGGTGTTGCACTTGCCTGATTTGAATACCCGCTTTCTCCTATACTGTTCACTGCAGTTACTACGAAGTAGTAAGGCATACCATTGGTCAAACCGGTTACCGTGTACCCGGTTGTTGTGGTTGTTCTTATGGCCGCATAGGGCCCTCCTGAGACCGTCGAGCCGTAGATGTTATAACTTGATGCACTGCTTGATGTGTTCCAGCTTAGTGAAACCCGGCTACTGCTTGGCAAAGAAGCTGTTAGATTTATCGGTGACGGCGGAATGATGATTATAGTGCCTACTGCTATCGTGCCGGTTACAATACCCCCGAAATTGTCGCT
>DAHXOM010000048.1 GCA_027364825.1 bacterium
AATAAATTTGTCGAAGCAAGGATCTTGCCGGTCGGTGATATTACAGCGGTGATTCCGGTGTTTGCCGCCCTTACCACAAACCTCTCGTTCTCGACAGCCCTGAATACCGCCATGGATAAATGCTGGTAGGGCGCAGATGTATTGCCAAACCATGCGTCATCGGTAATCGTAACCAGCAGGTTTGCTCCGTTTCGGACGTCGTCGGCTGACAATTGAGGGAAAATTATTTCATAGCAGATTAGCGTTCCCACGCGAACATCTCCAAACTGAAGCAGACTGTTACCTCCACCTCCGGTAAAATCACCGATAGTGTCGGTTAATTTCTTTAAAAAGAAAAAAATGTGCTTCAGCGGCAGATATTCTCCAAACGGTACCAGGTGCCTCTTATCATACCTGCCTTTTATCGTGCCGTCCGGGGCCATAAGAAACGCACTGTTAAAATAATGAATGCCGCTCCGTGCGTAGTCATAAGCAGGACTTCCAAACAGCAAATAAGTACCCTGGGACTTCACAAAATCGCTGAGCTTTGTCTGATAATTAAGATCCGACTGAAAAAAGAAGGGGGTAGCTGTTTCAGGCCAGATAATCAGTTGAGGATGTGCCTGATTGTAAGCCTGCTGTGAAAGCGAGAAATACGATGATATGGTATTGCTCTGATAAACCGGATCCCATTTGTGGTTCTGATCGATATTACCCTGGATCAATCCCACGGTTATATCCTTCTTCGCATGCTGAATAACCGACGTTGTGCTATCTATGGTCACATCGCCATAGATAAGTATGCCGGTGATAAGCAGTACAACTGCAATCGTTTTTGCAAAGAGATAGGGATATTTTGCCGTCCTTAAGCTTTTTGTATCGTACCACCAGACTATGGATTCATAGAGAAGGACGTTAAAGAGCATAACTAAAAACGATACCCCGTATACCGATGTAAATCTTGAGATCTGTATCAGGGAAAGATTCTTGTACTGGGAATATCCCAGCAGCTCCCAGGGGAAACCCGAGAACAAAAAGGTTCTGACGTATTCAAGGACAACCCATAAAACCGGAATAAAGAGCAATTCGCCGGATGCAGAATCGTTCCAGAATATCTTTATAAACATGGTGAAGGTACCCGAGTATAAAGCGCTCAGTATGGCGGCAAGGAGTACAAGACCCAATATGCTGACAGCCAAATTTATATTGCCGTACGTGTTCATGGCGACGACGACCCAGTACAACAAAATTATGTTCGTTATAAAACCGGACACAAATCCATACCAATAGCTTTTGATAATTTGTTTCCCGCCCTCGATCTGTTTTATGGAAAACAGCAGAGGTATATAAGCTATCCATGCGAGCAGCGACACGCCGTATTTGGGAAAGCTAAACCCGGCCAATACGCCAGAAAGGACGGAAAAGAATAAAGGCACGATCAAGCCCGTCTCCTGCGGTTTTTCTCAATCGTATGAATTTTTTCCATAAGTTCCTTTTCTTTCCTCTTCATCCTGACAGCCTCTTTTTTATTGATGGTGTGGTCGTAACCAGACAGATGGACAAGCCCGTGAATGAACAACTCGGTTAACCTGTCATAAGCATGTAGGCCTGCATTTGCTGCCTCTGTTTTTGCGGTATCAACAGATACAATTATTTCACCTATTATAAGCGCACCGTCCTGGGGATCTGTTTGATTAATTTCAAAGGAAAGGACATTGGTGGTTTTGTCTAATTTTTTGTACCGCAGGTTCAGTTCCTTCATAACGGGATCATCCACAAATGCAACAAATATTTTTGTGTTGTCCTGAACGGAAGCTGCAAACCTCTTCAGTTGGGCGGAAACGACCCGCAAAAGATTACTGTTTTTTTTGTATTGGCAGGATATTTGAATATCCATTGTTTTTTGCCGTGGGCACGTTGAATTTGAAACCGGGGTAATCAACCCGCTTATGAAAGATGGCAGAGAGCGCCTTTACAAAGCTCTTTTTGATTTCGTTCAGGTCGTTCAATGCCAGCGTACATTCATCGAGCTGGCCGTCCTCAAATCGTGCGTTTACAATCTTCTCCACCATTGACTTTATCTTGGCCGGAGTCGGCTCGGTTAGTGTTCTGGAAGCTGCTTCAACGGCATCGGCAAGCATAACAATCCCGGCCTCCCGTGTCTGGGGCTTTGGTCCGGGGTAATGATATTCTTCTTCCTGAATATTCGCACCGTTTTTCTCTTTTGCTTTTTCATAAAAATATTTAACCAGACTTGTGCCGTGATGCTGCATTATAATATCTATAATCCTTTGGGGTATTTTATACGCTTTGGCCAGTTCTTTTCCCTCTTTTACATGCGATATTATTATCAGACTGCTCATGCTCGGGGATAACTTGTCATGCTTGTTTGCCATGTATTGCTGGTTCTCTATAAAGTAATCCGGCATTTTCACCTTGCCGATATCATGGTAATATGACGCCACCCTCGTCAGAAGGGGGTTTGCATGGATCGATGATGCAGCTGCTTCCGAGAGTGTTGCTGTCATCATACTGTGGTTATAGCTGCCGGGAGCTGTCATAAACAGCTCTTTCAAAAGGGGGTTCTCAAGGTTGGCAAGTTCAAGCAGCTTTATATCGGTTGCATAATCAAAAAGGGATTCGAATACCGGTGTCAGCCCTATTACCATGATCGCCGATGTTACACCGCTGAAAAATGCCATGAGAATATTGATTATAAATTGCGTTGCCGGCTGATTGCCCTGAATGAGCATAAACATACTCACCAGAATCATATCCACCGCTGAAACGATTAGTCCGCCCTTGATAATGGATGTCCTTTGTTCGCATTTGGCAAGCATGTGCGCGCCCAAAAGCCCGCTGATGATGTAATATAATACAATAAACACATTGTTTGATACGGTCATAGCCGCTGTCAATCCCACAACTATGCTAAACCCGATGGCTATTTCTGAATTGAGTATGAGCCTTACAATCATGCCTCCGAATGCAATAGGTGCCGCGTAATAGTAGGCCTCCTGGGGGATATTGAACGATGCAATTTCGCTGATGCTGGTGAGCATTGTCGAAAGTCTTGCGATCAAAACGGTTAAAAGCAGGGTTATCGACAGGAAGATACCGTCTTTAAACGTTAAGTTGAATTTCCTTATATTCCTTTGAGAAAACTCGAGTACGGAAAAAATCATGATAAAAAATATAAACGCATAGAATAAAACCAGTACATACCAGTGCCTCACAATACCTGTGTTTGTTATTATTTTCAATTTTGCGTAGGCGCTCCTGTCTATCCTCTCTCCCTCCCGGACAATTATCTCCCCTTTCTTTAAATGCATCGCTATCGGTTTTATGGATGCCTTAGCTTTTGCGATAGTGCTTTCCGTTGCTTCTTTATCGAACTGTACGTCTGATATTACAAAGTTGGTCATAAAGTTTGTCAGTAAAATATGATCTTCAATGGAAAGGAACGGAAAGGTTTCGGAAACATAATCAAAGAGTATGTTTTTCGCATCCTGCGAATCTATAAAACTATTGATGTCCCGGATGTATAACCTGCCTATGCCTGGTGTTATCAAAAGTATGCCGGTACTCGCATAGTCCTGAATTATGGAACCTTCCTCGATGATCTTATATCTGTCGTAAAATTTCTGGATTATCCCGAGCAATTTGTCTTCATACGTTTTACTAAATCCCTTTTTGTAAAAGAAGAATACCGTATCCGGAGACAAGGACACCCCGGCAATTTGTTTTACCTGTTTATTTAATACACGCACTATCTCGCTGGCATCTTTTTGCTCCAGGAGCATTGCCCGGCCTGTGTTAAATACCATGGTTAGGGTATTGTACATCCGGGGTTTTATAAAGGGATTATATCTGAAAACAGGAGGCAATTGGTTTAACATCTTCTCTGTATTTTGTTCTGTCCCTATAACATCTGTTGCCTCTATATCCTGAGGTGCATAAATCGTCTGTTTCGCAACGTCCCCTGTATGGTAATGCCTTATGCTTCTGATATTGGTTATCGGGGAGATTATGAAAC
Organism: bacterium; assembly: GCA_027364825.1. GTDB lineage: Bacteria > JAMCPX01 > JAMCPX01 > JAMCPX01 > JAMCPX01 > JAJYLM01. The sequence goes on from DAHXOM010000048.1 coordinate 4,016, forward strand.
CAATGATGATGCTTATGAACGCCACCAGCAGTATTTTTATAAAATACGGCGAGTCCTTTATAAGGGGTATTTTTTGTTTAAATCCGGTATATTTTTCTTTGGTAACTGCTTTCACAGCAGACAGGAGATTCATTTATAATTCTTGTTTTGGTTCTTTTCGGAATACCTGCCGCTCTCTTTAAGCTCATACGCTTTAATGATTTCCTGAATGAGCTTATGCCGGACGATATCCACTTCTGAAAACCGTACAAATTTTATGCCTTCAATACCTGACAATATATCTACGCTCTCTACCAGTCCTGACTGCCGGTCGCGCGGGAGATCGATCTGTGTTATATCTCCTGTTACCACCGCCCTTGAGCTAAACCCGATCCTTGTCAGGAACATCTTCATCTGCTCTGAGGTCGTATTCTGGGCCTCATCGAGTATGATAAAGGAATCATTTAATGTCCTTCCCCGCATAAAAGCAAGAGGTGCAACTTCAATGACGCCCTTATAGATCAAATCATTTGCCCGGTCCTGGTCCATCATGTCATACAGCGCATCATACAACGGCCTGAGATACGGAGATACTTTCTCGTAAATATCCCCGGGCAAGAATCCCAGCTTTTCACCCGCTTCTATAGCAGGTCTGGTAAGGATAATCCTGTCTATCTCCTTGCGTATAAGCATGATAAGGGCCATTGCCATTGCAAGGTACGTTTTACCGGTGCCTGCAGGACCTATTGCTATAACAATATCGTATTTTTTTATTGCCTCAAGATAGAGTTTTTGATTCAGGCTTTTGGGTATGATTTTTCTTTTTTTTAGATTTATGAAGGAGTCATCGAGAAATATGGTGGTAAGGTCTATTGTTTGATCTTCTTTCAATATATCTATTGCATTGAGAACATCCCGTGGTCCGACAGCATATCCTCTGTCTACAACGGTATAAAGTTCCGAAAGCAGTCTGTTGACAAAGCCTACGGAACTGTCATCTCCGTTATAGTTTACTACATTTCCCCGGACGTTCAGTTTTAAACCGAGATTGTTCTCTATAACCTTCAGATTTTCATTATTAACGCCGAAAAGAATCCTGGCAAGTTCGTTTGACTCAAATACCTTGGTTGCTTCTTTTATTTCCATAGTTATAGTACTAACCTACTTAGCTGCATATTTAGGAGCAATTAATATATAATTTCCACTCTGTACAGAATAATAGTATTCACTGCCATAGGGGAATGTCAAATCCTTACTACTTAAAATACGCCTGTCAACCAATGCCTTCAGTGAGACAGGATATTCGCCATATTCAAGTTTATACAGTACTATGGCATTTGATAGTTTTATCTGCTGATAATTACCTATATATTTCAATAAATTGCTGTACGTTACCTCTACCTTTTTTGCTTTCATATTAAAGGGGTTGATTCTTGAATAATAGAGTATAGTGAACAGTATAACAATATTGATCAGCAGGATCAGTATATCCTTAAACGCCTGGATAAATCTCTCGAACCATGGTGTTTTCCTTGGTAGTATTTGTTCTTTGGGCGTGTCAACGGCAATAATTTTCCCGGCTTTGAGCATATTGCCAAGATCGAGTATTGCCTCATTTTTACTGAATAAGCTCATATAATAAACATCGTTAAATGTCTTTTGACCGTCAATAAGCTCTAAGATGCTCTCCTCCGCGGATTTATGTTTTTCCTCGGGTATTTTGTTTTGTTCTTTCGGTACCTCTCCGGATGCTGTTGATGTCCTTTCTATAATAAATTCTTCTTCTGTTTCAGTCTTTTTTGCAGTCTGTAGAGGAACCGGCTTTTGTTGTTCTTGATTCCTGCCTGCTGCTTTTTGGAATATAACATCATCGCCATACCTCCAATTACTGTGAACTACCTCGTCTACAATCCTTGAAGATTCCATTAATACAAATTCCGTGTTCATTGGTTCAAAGAGCTGGTGGTCATACGCTATAGTTTTCGGTTCAAACTCGTACGTACCGCTTTTCAGGGCATACATCTTGTGCAGGGATTCATAGGTTATGGATAGGATTAATCTTTTAATGGCCGATACAGGCACGGAAAAGCGCTTCGGTATATCCGACTCGGTTATATTTTCTTTTTTAATTCCAGCCATCAATACCTTATACTGACCGGACCCGAGCAATCCTGCCTTTTGAAGTCTTTCTGCAATATATCTTACCGGCGTTTCAAACAACGGGGCTGCCCTGACGATCATGCCGTTGTCTATGATGATCTCGAACGTATCGTTTTTCCCCAGACCTTTTATATGCAGTACACCGTTAACCTGCTGGGACGTCACCATCTGAATGATGGATATAATATCAAATGTTCCGATCGATCCCTTTAGTACCATTTTACCTCTGCTTTAATCGCAAAAAAAATATTCGATAAATATACCAGTATCAGGAAGAAGACGGTCGTTGATTTCAATATGCCGGTGTACGGATTAAACATGGGGAATATGGATGTTATAAGCCCGAACGAGGTTATATATTCTACGCTAAGATAGCATATGATCGATAGCATCAGCATCCCTCGAATGGTCTGTCCTCTGAGAATAGAACCGCTTCCGGGTATGAGGATCGACGATGCGATATTCATAATTTTTAACCTCTTTTTCCACCGGTAAACTCTCTGCGTTATTTCTATTTTTTTCTTATTGTCCTTTATTTCATTTTTTATATAAAACTTAAGGCAATCGCTGCAGATCATCTCCCGGTACTCGTCGCTCCTGCTCAGGGGCTCATACAGCCTGCCGCATGATTTGCAACGGAAATGTTTTTTAACAAATTTTGACAGGAAAACGACCCCCATGAACAACAATAAAAGCCACAGGGCAAGATACGGCAATTGTTTCGCAGACGGCCATTTTATAAGCCGGCTTACCATAATATCTGCCATGCCTATTTCCGTAGAATTATGAAACGTATCCTTGAACATGGTATAGGCCAATTCTCTGGGAGAAGGAAGCGCGTCAATAAATATTCTGTTGAGATTGGATTTCTGATACAGGGACGCATAATAAACAAATTGTGCCGGACTTATACTTTTCGCAATATCAAGCTCATTGGTCCCGTCTATATTGCCTTTGATAAGGTACAACTGCCCGAGATTATATCTGGCCGGGAAAAATCCCGGATCTGCAGAAATCGTTTTTTTATAATTATTCTCCGCCCCGTCCGCATCTCCTGTCGCGTACTCGAGATTTCCGATATTGCACAACACCGCAGGCAGATTTCCGTACCCGTTATCCTGGAGTCTTGTATAGTACAAAGATGCTTCTGCGTAATCGCCCACCCGCTTGTTGTAAACGCCCATGTACAGGTTGCTGTAAAGATCCCCGGGATGAGTGTCCGCATACGTTTTCAATGCATTGATATCTTTTGCAGAAACATTTCCGTAATTTATATTCATGATGCCGGTAAAGGGCTCTTCCCCGGGTTTCACTATGGTAGCAATAATCACCAGGGATATAAAGGGAAGCAACCCGAGAAAAATTATAAATCCCGCACTCACCATGCGTTCGGTTAATTTTTGATAGGTAAACGTAACGGCAAGCCATAGTACCAAAAGCCACAGAAACCCAATTCCAAAGAGAAAAGGAAGTATTATGACGACAATGGAAAATACAAGAATGGCATACTCCGGTATATACTCCGGGAGGTGCGATTTCAGCGACCCATAGATTTGCGCGTAGTATCTTATGATAAGAAGTAAAGAAAAGATAAAAAGAACGATCAGCATTGACAGGGTAATATTGATGAGTCTGTTGGAAGCAAATCTGAGTATATTGTACGGATCGTCGAAAAAGCTTGTAACGGCCTTCCATAGATTAAGAACGGTCAACGTATAGTTTGACTTCCGGCCGGTAAGCAAAGAATACGAGAGCTCGAAATACGGTTCTGACATCGACGGTGACAGCAGTATTGCATAATCCAGAAATTTCTCCGAGTGAAGGTTTCTGTATTCATCCAGGAGGACCAAGCTGTAGGGATAAAGGTTTATAAAGCCGTTATCAATCTTTATCGTGTTTAATTCGTCAACGACCGGCTTGATATTGTTTATTGCCCCGTTATTACGGATCCATGCTTTATATAAGGCGTCGGTAAAGGTAACTGCCGAAGGTGCTTCTGCAGTCTGTGCTGTGGCAGTAAAGGTTGTAGAGGTGATACCGGCATATTTTTCCAATACAATGGATACCGTTGTCGGTGTAAAACACGATGCCTTTGGAACAAAAAGCATAAGATCCACGAATACTAGGGAAGCAACAGCGAATATTATTTTTTTAATAAACATACCTACTTGAAATTTATATAACATCTGTCCCTATGAAGTCAATCATGCCGGAATGGGTACGCATTCCATTTGACTTTTTTGTAACAAGGGTTTTAAAATTGATATTATAATCAAAACGGAGGGATTATGGAATTGGCATATAATACCATACGGGAGATGATCGAAAAAAGGGCAGAAGAAAGCAGGGACAAGGCATACATTTATTTTTATGACGATGTTGTAACATTCCGGCAGTTCAATGAAAGGGTCAACCGTTTTGCAAATGGATTAAAATCAGTGGGTGTAAAAAAGGGTGATACCGTCCATCTCTATATGAACAATTCCACGGAATTCCTCTATGCGGCATTTGCCGCAAACAAGCTCGGTGCAATAGCAGGGCCGATAAATTGCTGGTGGAGTGCAGAAGAGGTAAAGTTCCTGTTGAACGATTCAGAGGGTAAGTATCTTGTTGTTGATGCCTCCTACTACTACAATATAGAGACTATAAAGCCCGGATTAACCTATCTGAAACATATAATTTATTATGGAGAAGACCCCCCCGCAGGAACTACTTCCTATCACGAGCTTATGAAGCACTCCGGGGTACTTGAGGAGGTAAAGATATTGTCCGACGATGATGCCTATCTCTTTTATACCTCCGGCACAACGGGCAAACCAAAGGGAGCACTGTTAACACACGCTAATGCTCTGTATGCCGTCATGGGCATCCGATCCGTCCTCCATTCTGAAGAAGAGAAAGGAGATGAAGTCGCTCTGATCTTTTTACCTCTGTTCCATGTTAACGCAATGATGTCGTTGATCAGCGGCTTATACTCCGGCATCACGATTGCTTTAAGGACAACGTTCTCCGCCTCGGAGTTCGGAGAGGTTGTGGAAAGATACGGGGCAACGTTTTTCAGCGGCGTCCCTGCGATATACAATATTCTGATCCTTATCGCGGATGATGTAAAAAAGCACAACCTCGGCAGTTTAAGGTTCGGTGTCTGCGGGGCTGCACCGCTCGCAGAAGAGACATTTAATAAATTTGAATCTACCTACGGCATCAAGATCATCGAAGGATACGGACTGACAGAGGGAACTGTTGCAAGCACGTTGAATCCGTTAAACGGTACGAGAAAGATCGGTTCCATAGGCAAGGCCCTGCCGGGACAGGAAGTCAAGGTTGTCGATGATAACGGCAGGGAGGTACCGGTGAACGAGATTGGGGAGATTGTCATACGGGGCGGAGCCATCATGAAGCGCTACCACAAAAGACCTGAGGAAACCTCTCAAACGATTGTCGATGGATGGCTGCACACCGGTGATATAGGTTACGTTGACAACGAAGGCTATTTTTACATCGTTGACAGGAAAAAAGATCTCATCATACGCGGCGGAGAAAACATCTATCCGAAAGAGATAGAAAATACTCTCTATGAAAATCAGAAGGTACTGGATGCCGCTGTCATAGGAATTCCTGATCCGATTATGGGTGAGGAGGCAAAGGCATTTATCGTAATCAAACCGGGCGAAAAAACCAGCGAAGAGGAGATCAAAACCTATCTGCAAACAAAGCTTGCCCCTTTCAAAATACCGAAGTATATTGAATTTATTGACGGCCTGCCGAAAAATATTATTGGTAAGGTCTTGAAGAAGGAACTGAGGGCCCTGGAAAAAGAAAAGGCTATAAATGAAAAAAAGATTGGCTAACGACTCGATTAAAAAGGCCGCTAAAGAGATCATAAAAAAAGGTCACGTTGTGGCCTTTACCGGCGCGGGTGTGTCACAGGAAAGCGGCATACCGACCTTCAGGGACCCTGGAGGGCTATGGGACAGGTTCAATCCCATGGAATTCGGTACCACCCAGGGGATCATAGAGCTTGCAAAAAACAACCCTCAGAAACTGATAGACTTCCTGACGGATTCTATGAATTCCATAGGGAACGCCCCTCCTAATCCTGCGCACCGTGCAATCGCAGAGCTTGAAAAGCTGGGCCTGCTTGACTGTGTAATTACCCAGAATATAGATAATCTGCATCAGGAAGCCGGAAGCACGCATGTGATTGAGGTACACGGGAACATCTATGCGTTCAGATGCACGCAGTGCAATGAAACATTCAAGTTTACAAAAACCGATTTTATCGCCTTCCTGAAAAAGGCGGTTTATGAACTCGGCAGCGGTTCCATGGAACGTATCATAAATACGATGCCCGCATGCAAGTGCGGCGGTAAGGCACGGCTCGATGTTGTTTTATTTGGGGAACCCGTCCACATGATCCCGGAATCTTATATGGAAATAGAACAGGCTAAGGTAGTGCTCATAGTCGGTACCTCGGGCACGGTATACCCGGTTTCAGAAATACCGAGGTATGCCAAGAAGTCCGGTGCAGTAATCATTGACATAAATCCGAGAGAAACATTCTACTCGGACATAGACAATTATATGCTGCGGGGACCCGCGGGTGTTGTACTGCCGCAGCTGCTCGATCAAGTCAAGGCCATGCTCTGATAGATTTTAAGAAGGAGATTAAAATGCCGGAATTAACACCAAAACAAAAGAACTACCGAATTCTGATGATCCTGCTTTTCTGGACGTTTCTGATCGCAGGGATGTCCTTTTATATCATACCGAACCATGTCATAAACGTATTTAATTTAGTTTCCGCGAAAATCGGATACTTTCAGACGCTCCCGCAGGATATGGAAAAATTTTATCTGGACCTGGCGGTAGCGTATATGGCATGTGTAACGGCGATTGCCTATTTGATAAGCAGGGATGTTTTGAAAAATCTCAACCTGACACCTGTTTTGATTGTCGGGAAAACCACATCATCGCTCATCTCTCTCATAAGCTTTTTTCTGTATCAAAAGTCGTTACTGTACCTGTCCAACTTCGTTATCGACGGCAGTATTGTTCTGATAGTCCTTGCATTCTACCTGCCGGTAAAAAAGGAACTCCGTATCTGATAACACCGGTAACCTCTCCGGGGACGTTCGTATGAAGAACCAAAGGCATGTTCACCTTATCATAACCGGCCGCGTTCAAGGTGTCTGGTTCAGGGCGAGCACTCAGGAGGCTGCCGACAACCTTGGTATAAAAGGATGGGTAAGGAACCTGCCGGATTCTTCTGTAGAGGTTGACGCATCCGGAGAAACGGATACCCTGGAACAGTTTATCCAGTGGTGTTACAAAGGTCCTCCCGGGGCACGGGTCGCCAATATAGATATAAAAGAGCTTGAACCGACAGACGCCCATCAGAGCTTCAAGATAATGCGGTAAAAACAAGAAATGGGGTGGGTGAAGGGATTTGAACCCTCAGCCCTTGGAGCCACAGTCCAATGCTCCACCATTGAGCTACACCCACCATACGTAAAACATTTTTGTAAACAGACCTGTTGAAAATGCTGTTGCATAATACCGATACTGTTCCTGATTGCTTGTTCTAACCAGCGCCATTCCTTGTACCACTTCCTGTGTCCGTGTCAAGCACGGCATGTCAAGAAGACACGAAACGGCTTAAACCGTTTAAACCGTTTGAACGGTTTAAATCGCACGACCTTTTGACTTGAACAGCATAGTGTGGCATAAAGGTACACTATGTATACAATAGATCTGAAAGGAAAGGTTGGGCTTGTAACAGGTGTTGTGAACAAGTACAGCATAGCTCTGCACATTGCGAGAAAACTGCACCAGGCAGGTATGGAACTTTATTTTACCTATGCAAACCCGGATCTGAAGGAACGTGTTGAAGAGGTAATACCGGATCTCAATCCGCTGGGGCTGTTCGAGTGCGATGTTCAAAAAGAAGATATGATAAAGGGTGTGTTCGAAGAGATTAAAAAGAAGCATGATTCCATACACACGCTTGTCCATAGCGTAGCCTTTGCGCCGAGAGAAGAACTCGGGGGCAGTTTTGTAGGAAGCACCACAAAGCAGGGATTTTTAACAGCGCTGGACATAAGTGCTTATTCTCTCATATCGCTGACACGGCAGGCGGCACCGCTGATGAAAGACGGGGGAAGTATTATTGCAATGTCGTATATCGCTTCACAGGTCGTAATTCCGGGCTACAACGTCATGGCTATAGCCAAATCGGCACTCGAGAATATAATACGATACCTTGCCTTCGAACTCGGCAAAAACAACATAAGGGTCAACGGTATATCTGCGGGCCCGGTAAATACCCTTTCGGCAAGAGGTATAAAAGGGGTCACAACGATGATGCAGGCTTATCCCCAGAAGGCGCCTCTCGGAAGGAACATAACGGCAGACGAGGTCGGGGATGCGGCACTGTTTCTCCTTTCACCCATGAGCAGTGCGATAACTGGAGAAGTGATGTTCGTGGATGCAGGCTACCATATCGTGGGTATGTAAACCCAAAATTATATTGAAAAATTCGGCAGGGGTGTAACAAATACAATAAAAAAGGGAAGAGTTTGAGACGATGCGAAGTAAAACACCAACGAACTGCTTGCAATGCTTTCATAGTTTTCTGCATGGACTACTTCTTATCGGTATGAGAGGTAAAGTAACCAAGAGCAATATGTCCGGTTCACAACAGAGCGTTGTTTTACGAGCAGAGGCGAACAACTCTTCCCTTTTACACAAATCCTCCTAATTCATTTGGGCTAAACGGATTATCTCAGGCTGTTCATTCTTCCCGCTGTCTTCCATTTTGAACTGTCTGCCTGCTGAGTCCTTTGTTCTGTCGAATGATTTTGATTCATGGATGAAATGCCTGAGGCTATCGCAGCCATAATCCACAACGGGGAAGCCTCCTTTGAAAACCCATCCATCTCCTGTTCAAGGAACCCTGTATTGATATCTCCCTTTACAAACCTTTCATGCTTCAGTATCCATTTATAAAGCGGTATCGCTGTCGAAACCCCCACAATCCTGTATTCGCTCAGTGCCCTGAGCATCCTTTCGATAGCTTCCTGCCTGTCTTTACCGTGGGTCTGCAGCTTTGCTATCAAGGAATCATACCAGCCCGGGATCTCAAAGCCTTCATATACACCGCTGTCGACGCGCACACCGTCGCCCTGCGGTTCCCGCAAATACGCGATCCTGCCCGGAGTAGGCGCAAAACCGTTTAACGGGTCCTCCGCGACAATCCTGCATTCCATTGCACTGCCCATTAATGCGATGTCCGACTGCTTGTACATCAGTCTCTGTCCGTCTGCTATCCTGATCTGTTCTTTTACGATATCGATACCGGTTACCAGTTCTGTAACAGGATGCTCAACCTGCAGCCGTGTATTCATCTCCATGAAGTAAAGCTCTCCCTTTTCATCCATGATAAATTCAATGGTGCCTGCATTGTAGTATCCTGCTGCTTTTGCAGCGGATACCGCCATGGCACCGACCTTTGCACGCTTCTCCGGCGTCATAACCGGAGACGGGCTTTCCTCGATAAGCTTCTGGTGTTTCCGCTGTATAGAGCATTCCCTTTCGTTCAGGTGTATCACGTTGCCGTACTTATCCCCAAGCAGTTGAAATTCAATATGCCTTGGGTTTCTTATCAGCTTCTCTATATATAAAGACCCGTCGCCAAATGCGGATAAAGCCTCTGAAGATGCCCTCTCAAAAGCGGATTCCATATCTGCTGCCTGCTCAATGAGCCTCATACCCTTGCCGCCGCCGCCGTTTACCGCCTTTAACATTACAGGATAGCCGATATCCTTTGCCGTCTTTTTCGCGTGCTGTACATCGGGTACCGGATCAATGGTCCCCGGCACAATGGTTACCCCTGCCTTCTTTGCAAGCCTGCGCGCGCTAATCTTGTCGCCCATTGCATTTACGGATTCCGGGGATGGGCCGATGAACGCAATCCCCGCATCCTTAACCCTTCTTGCAAACTCCGTGTTCTCTGCAAGGAATCCATATCCTGGATGTACTGCATCGGCATGGCATGCCTTTGCAATGTTTATGATCTTATCCATATTGAGGTAGCTTTCCGATGGCTGGGGCTGACCCAGGTAATATGCCTCATCCGCCATCCTGACATACAGGGCGTTCCTGTCCGCATCGGAATACACGGCAACTGCCTCGATATTCATTTCGTGGCACGCCCTTACAATCCTGACTGCTATCTCCGAACGGTTTGCTATAAGTATTTTTTTAAACATATATGTTTTTTCCCCCTCTTGGAGAGGGGATAGGGGTGTTCACAGTGGTATGTTTCCATGTTTCTTCTTCGGGTTGGTATCCACCTTATTCTTCAGCATGCGCAGTGCCGAGATGATCTTGGACCTTGTTTCCGAGGGCTTAATAATCTCATCGATATAGCCGAGCTCAGCCGCCTTCCATGGAGATGCAAATTTTTCCCTGTAATCTTCGATAAGCTGGGCGCGCTTTGCCTCGGGATTATCCGCTGAATCGAGTTCTTTCCGGAAGATGATATTAACCGCTCCGTCGGGTCCCATTACCGCGATCTCTGCACTCGGGTATGCGTAGTTGATATCGGCCCGTATATGCTTGCTGGACATAACGTCATACGCACCGCCGTATGCCTTTCTTGTTATGATGGTTATCTTCGGCACCGTTGCCTCGGCAAATGCAAATAAAAGTTTTGCACCGTGCCGTATGATGCCCCCGTGTTCCTGCACAGTGCCCGGCAAAAATCCGGGTACATCCTCCAACGTAATCAGGGGGATGTTGAATGCGTCACAAAACCTTACAAACCGTGCACCTTTTACCGATGCATCTATGTCCAGCGTACCCGCAAGGTAAGCAGGCTGGTTTGCGACAATACCGACCGGCATGCCTCCATACCTCGCAAAGCCTACAATGATATTGGGTGCATATAATTCATGTACCTCCAGAAAATACCCGTCATCAACCGTTGCAAAGATCAATTCTTTTATATCGTAGGGCTTGTTCGGCTGATCCGGGATAAGGGCATCCATCTCCGGGGACGTGCGGTCTGCGGGGTCTGAAGTTTCTTTATAAGGAGGGTCGTCAAGGTTGTTTGAAGGTATAAAGCCAATGAGTTCCCGTACGCCGACCAGACATTCCTCATCATTATCGAATACAAAATGCGATATACCGCTCTTCGTGGCATGTGTTATTGCGCCGCCGAGCTCCTCTTTCGTCACCTCTTCATGGGTTACCGATTTCACAACGTCAGGCCCTGTCACAAACATATAGCTCGTGCCCTTTGTCATGAAGATGAAATCCGTTATTGCGGGTGAATACACAGCACCTCCTGCGCATGGCCCCATAACCGCAGAGATCTGCGGTATGACACCGGACACAAGTACGTTGCGTAAAAATATGTCCGCATAGCCTGCAAGGCTTTCAACGCCTTCCTGGATCCTTGCACCGCCGGAATCGTTTAATCCGATAAGAGGGGCGCCGTTCTTTAATGCGAGGTCCATGATCTTGCAGATTTTTTTTGCATAGGCGCCTGACAGAGAGCCTCCGAATACCGTGAAGTCCTGCGAGAAGACATATACAAGCCTTCCGTCTATGGTTCCGTAGCCGGTAACGACACCGTCGCCAAGGTACTTCTGCTTATCCATACCGAAATCAATTGCCCTGTGCATAACAAACTTATCGAGCTCGACAAAGCTGCCCTTATCGATCAGGATGTCGATACGCTCCCGTGCCGTGAGCTTGCCTGCCTGGTGCTGTTTTTTGATGCGCTCCTCACCGCCGCCGAGCTCAGCCTCTTTG
>DAHXOM010000053.1 GCA_027364825.1 bacterium
ATAGAGCAGCTTGTTGCAGGGCTCGGCAATATTCAGCTCTGCGGGAGCGCTTACCATGGTATCGGTATCAGCGATTGCATCAACAGCGGGAACATGGCAGCCCAGAGTGTTTTGAAGCAATTATTCGGTTGACGCGGAACAAGAAATAGGAAAGTTTATTCATTCGTTCAGCCCCGCATAAAAGGAAGAGTTTTCTCCTCCGCTCGTGAAACAATGGCTCTTTCGCTAAACGAATTTTTGTTAATGGGGATGTTTTATTTTTGTCACGGAAAGAGAAGCTGTCCACGTAGAATACCATGAAAGCATTGCAAGCAGTTCACAGGTGTTTTACCCCGTTAGAAACGGCTAAAACTAATTTTCTGTCAGAAAATGGCTTTTTACAATGGCATTTTACCCAACTTGTCATTATGGATTTTCTAACGGGGTGAACTTCGCATCGGATCAAACTCTTCCTTTCTTTTTATAAGTTTCCCTGTTTTTCATGGTTTTGGAGGATGTCAAGATTGAATCTCCTTGACTTTATAGAAAGTTAATTTAAATATCATGTAATCTCTGCTCTTCAAAAAGAAGGGCTTATAAAATCCACAGGGAGGATAAGATGATAAGAACGTACGAATTGATGTACATCGTTGACAGTTCTCTGCCAGAGGAGAACATGAAAGCCGTGATTGAAAAGATCAACGGAACCATCAAGAAAAACGGCGAACTTCTGGAGCAGCAGAACTTAGGAGACAAGAAGCTGGCTTACCCCATCAAGAGGAAGCAAAGGGGCACCTACATATTGAATATTGTCAAAGGTGAAAATAATACCATAAGCGAAGCTGAAAGAACCCTCAAGATCACCGACGGCGTGCTGAGATACCTGACGATACGTCCCGACAAAACAGTTTAATTCATGTTCTATGCCGGAACTCAACAAGGTATTGATCGCCGGAAGGCTGACCGAAGATCCTGCAATTAAGTATACCGTAGATGGAATAGCTGTTGCAAATCTTAAACTAGCTGTAAATCATTACACGAAAGATAAGCAGGAATCCGAAGCCAGTTTTTTCGATATTATCGCTTTTGGCAAGGCTGCGCAGTTTATTGAACAGAACATTAAAAAAGCGGATCACATCCTGATAGACGGCAGACTCAGGCAGGTCAAGTATACCGTAAAGGTCGACGGCGAGGAAAAGGCGCGCTCCCGGGTGGAGATAGTTGTAAACAGTGTATTCCCCATCAGCCTGCACGCGGACAAAACAATAGAGGACAAGGGCACGATTGAGTATTGACAGGAAGGAATAATTATAGGAGGAAACGATGGAAGAAAGAAGGCCGAATACAAGAAGAAAGGCTATCGTAGTAAAGAAAAGGGTTTGCAGGTTCTGCAACGACAAACAGAGCACCATTGATTACAAGAACCCCGATATGCTGATGAGTTTTATCTCAGAGAGAGGAAAGATACTGCCACGGCGGCTGACAGGGACGTGCGCAAAACACCAGAGGGCATTGACTGTCGCTATAAAGCGTGCGAGGATACTCGCCCTTTTACCATTCACAACGGTAAACGAAAAACTTGAATTATAGAGGAGACCACAGATGAAGGTTATATTAAAAAGTGAGATCCCGACCCTGGGCAAGGTTGGGGAAGTAATCAATGTAAAAGACGGATATGCCATTAATTATCTGATACCGAAACAGCTTGCAATGATTGCCGATACCGGCAGCGTTAAGGCGATCAATCACCAGAAGATGATGGTAGAGCATATTAAGAAAAAGCTTATCAAGAACACAACAGACATAAAACAAAAAATAGAGAATACTGAGCTCGTGCTGGAGAAGCCGATGGGAGATCAGGAAAAGCTCTTCGGTGCGGTTACCGCCCAGGACATATCCGAGGCTCTTGAAAAGAGCGGCTTGAAGATAGATAAGAGGAAGATCGAACTCGATACCCCGATACACAGTATCGGACTGTACAATATCGTTATAAAACTGCACCCCGAAGTAATAGCAAATCTAAAAGTAAAGGTTGTCGGCAGGGTATCCTCATAAGATGGCAAAAGCAGAGACATCTTTTCTTGAAAGTGTATTGCCTCAGAACCTTGATGCGGAAAGGGCGGTACTGGGGAATATACTGTTTGACCAGGATGCTATCTACAAGGTTATGGATATACTCCGCGTCGATGACTTCTATACCTCATCGCACCGGTTGATCTATGCGGCTCTCCTTGAGCTGAATAAGAAGAGCGTTCCGGTCGATGTGCTGACGATAACCGAATATCTTAAGAACACCGGCTCACTCGAGGTCACGGGCGGTGAATCGTATGTGTCTTCACTGATAGATCTTGCGCCGGTGACCACGAACATCACGACCTACGCAAACATAATTAAAGAGAAAGCAATCCGGCGCGAGCTTATAACAAACTCGATACAAATAGCGAAAATGGGGTATGACCCGTCTGTGGAAATAGACAGCTATCTCGACGGCTCCGTCAAATTGATCTTTGACATAACACAGAAAAGGTTTACATCCACCATGGTCACTTCAAAGGAGCTCATAGAAAAGGCATACCAGATAATCGAGGAACGCCGGAAGAATAAGATGGCGGTGACGGGTGTTCCGAGCGGATTCGATGCATTGGACGATATAACCTCCGGGTTCCAGTCATCGGATCTGATAGTTATTGCAGCAAGACCGGGAGTCGGCAAGACATCCCTTGCACTGAACATAGCCATGAACGCATCGGTAAAACATCAGAACCCGGTGGCAATTTTTTCTCTCGAGATGAGCAAGCAGCAGCTTGCACTGAGGCTCCTTTCCATGGAGGCAAGGGTACGGTATATGAGTATCCTGAGAGGCTACCTTGAGTTTGCTGAGTTCCAGAGGTTGAACAAAGCGGCTTCCATTATCCAGAATGCCCCTATCATCATTGACGACAAGCCCGCAATCTCGATGCTCGAAATCAGGGCAAAGGCGAGAAGACTTAAGGCTGAAAACAAATTGAAACTGCTCATCATAGATTATCTGCAGATCATGGAACAGCCGAGAGAGTCCGAGAGTACACAGGCCGCAATAGCCGCACTCTCGGGCTCTTTGAAGGCCCTTGCAAAGGAACTTGATGTCCCCGTGCTTCTGCTTTCCCAGCTTAACCGGGAAGGAGAGAGGAGGGATTTCAAGAGGCCGCAGCTGTCCGATCTGAGGGGGTCGGGTGCAATAGAGCAGGACGCGGACCTTATCATATTCATTCATAGGCCGGAGCTTTACAGCAAGGAAGACAATCCTACGAAGGACCACGGCATCGCTGAGATCATCATTGCAAAACACAGGAACGGTCCCACGAAGAACATAAAACTTACTTTTATCGGCGAGTTTACCCGGTTTGAAAATTTTACGGCGGAGAAGGTAGAACTTTCGGACAACTAACCCCCAAAAATGCAATAGGGAAGAATAGGGAAGTTTGTTCATTCCTCTCCTCAGGCGGAATCGTCTCTGTCGAAGTCCAAACCCGCGCAAAAGGAATAGTTCCCTCCTCTGTTCGTGAAACAACAGCTCTATTGCTAAATGGTTTTTGTTCATAGAGGTGTTTTATCTATGTCTCGGAAAGAGAAGCAGTCCACGCAGAATACTATGAAAGAATGTCAGGCAGTTCGCAGGTGTTTCACCCTGTTAGAAACGGCTAAAACTTGTTTTCTGTCAGAAAATGGTTTTTTACAATGGCATTTTGCCCAACTTGTCATTATGGACTTTCTAACGGGGTGAACTTCACTTCGGATCAAACTCTTCCTTTTCTTAATCTATGTATTCTTTTCGTTCATTCCGCAAACTTCCCTATTTTTCAAAGGCATCTTTGGAGTTAGTCGCCCCAGCGTGTGTACAGGTCGTTGGGAATGTCCAATGCGTCGCGGATTTTTGAGACCATAAAGTTCACGATGTCCTGGACGGCCCGCGGTTTCTGATAAAACCCGGGCATTGCAGGCAGTATTACGGCACCGGCTGATAACAACTCAAGCATGTTTTTGAGGTGTATCGAGTGCAGCGGTGTCTCTCTTGGTACGATGACAAGCCTTCTTCGTTCTTTTAGTGCCACATCGGCGATACGCTCGATAAGCTTTGACCCGCTTGCCGATGCTATCCTGCCGAGCGTCCCCATGGAACACGGGACGATGACGACCTTGCTGGATTTACCGTGCCGATAGGATCCGCTCGATAGAGAAGAGAACAGATTGTCGTTGTCATGAATGGTGAGAAGGTTGTGCTTTTTCGTGAGTGCATTTACAGCGAATTTTATGCCCGTTTCATACTCAAACACCTTTTTGCCGGTGTCCGATGCTATGGCATGGACCGGGTATCCGTTGTCAACGAGCCACCGTATCAGCGTCAGCGCATACACTGAGCCGCTCGCACCGGTGATCCCCACGATAACATGTTCTTTCGTCTGTTTTGTTTTTTTCATAGCCAAAGTCAACAGCCCCTTGCAACATCGTACATGAGATTCAAGGAAGATGTCAACCATGTCACCGTGATTACGCAAGACAAGTTGCGTTTTTTTATGAGCTGTGAATATATAAAAAAGGAAGGGCAATTTGTTCCGGGAGCCCATAAGCGTTTTTTGTTTGATGGAGGCACTATGGAGTTAAAGGCTTTGAAGATCAATGTACCCGAGGGCTGTAACATAATACTGGGGCAGACCCATTTTATCAAAACCGCGGAAGACCTTTATGAGACCATAGCAACGACCGTACCGCAGGCAAAGTTCGGCGTGGCCTTTACCGAGGCATCGGGCCCGTGCCTTATCCGGACAGAGGGGAACGACAAACAACTGATGGATGCATGCGTCCGGAACCTCAAGGATATCGGTGCAGGTCATGTGTTCTGCATCTTGCTCAAGGATGCCTATCCTATCAACGTACTCAATCCGATAAAAAACTGTCCGGAGGTCTGCAGTATTTACTGTGCCACAGCGAACCCTGTTGATGTGATTGTTGCAAAAACAGAACAGGGCAACGGGATTCTCGGAGTAATAGACGGTTTCTCACCCAAAGGGGTAGAAACGGCGGAAGATCGCAGGGATAGAAAAGAACTCTTGCGGAAGATTGGATATAAGTTATAATACTCGGGATGAGAAACATGAAAAGACCACACATTTTCTTATACCTGCTGATTATGCTGTTTACTGCTGTTAATGCACATGCCCAGCTTGGCGCAATTGGAGGCATAGCATCGATCCAGGGGAAAAAACAAACCACGTTCCCCTTGTTCACCTTAACCGCAAAAACCGGTCAGCCTAATATTCTGGATACAGGGTTTTATGTATATTATGCTCAGGTAGACCGGTATATGGGGAAAGATATTTGGATAGAGTATCAAAACAACCCAAGAGAAAGGCTTATCTATAGAATCTTCAATCTGAGTTACAATCTTTCGTCAAACATGAACATTTCTTTAAGTATACCCTATATCGGTGTTGATGTCGGGCAGTATATTACAAGCCCGGCAAACCCTCAGGGCTCTTACGTTCTCGGCGCAAGTAACAGTGGATTAAGTAATCCCGCTGTCCGGTTCATGTATCAGTTCCTCAGTTCCCCGATGCTTGCCGTGTATGGTACGATCTATTTGCCGACCGGATTTATGGGAATAGGATCCGAAGGAACGGACATGGAAGCGGATATTGCCTATACCAGGGATATCGGAATTGTTCAATGGGATTCAAATGTAGGATACAGGCTGACGGGTGAGCAGCCGTCAGCTTTGCAGCCTTCAACAAAAACAAAGTCAAACAATATTGCAATTGCCAATACCGCTTTCAGTATCCCGTTCGGGCTTTCATTGTCGGGTTTCTTTGAGGTTAATGTTATGAATGCAGGACAGTTTACCGATTTAAATTTTGCAAATAGCGGCACTTCCTATTCGGTTCAGCAGTGGAAATTCGATCTCGTGCCCGGTGTAAGATTTAGCGTGACCCCTAACATATTTTTAACGACGGCCCTGAAATATTCACCATACAATACGTTCCTGTTCGGATATCATTACATTTATACAATAGGTCTTGATTATCTTGTATTATGAATAAGCCATTACTCCTCAGTCTTAAGGTAAAGCTTGGACTGCTCGTTGCGATGATCGTACTGATCATCATGCTTATCGTTGCCTATACATCCGTGATCAGGCAGGAAAGAAGCATGCGCAACGAGATGCGGGCTAAGGCAATCAACATGGCGCAGATAACGGGAGCACTTGCCCTCCTCGGCGGGAATGGGGCAGATCCATGGGCGTTTGCAAAACAATTTTTGAAATTTGCACCCCAGCTCGACAACAATATTCTGTACGTCATTATTACCGATGCAAAGAACAATATTGTCGATTCGGAGATCAACACACCGCTCCTGACAAGGATAATAGGTCATGACAGTGATCGTCTTACCAATGAAATACCGGAAGCTGTAAAGGCACACCTCTTAAAATCGGACCAGGGACAGAGCGAAGCTGTCTATGAAAGCCTGGGTCATGTACTCCCCATAGACGTGGTGTTGAAACCAGCAAATAATCTCATAGGGACCATGAGTATAGGTTATTCATTGTACATGTTTGATTCATCCGTAAAAACAGCAAGGACCGTTACTATACTTTTTACCCTGGGATTTATTGTTCTCGGTATTATGGCATCATTCGGACTGTCTCTGAATATCACCAAACCTATCTATAAAATAGTGGAAGCCATGAAGAATGTGGAGCGGGGAGATCTGAACCAGCACGTTGAAGTAAAGACAAGGGATGAGATGCAAATGCTCGCTTCAAGTTTCAATTTCATGGTCGAAGGCCTGAAAGAAAGGGAACACATAAAGCACACTTTTAAGAGGTATGTTTCGGAGCTTGTCGCGGACCGGCTTATCCAGGGCAGGGAGATTTCGATTACCGGAGAACGGAAGACCGCAACGATACTGTTTCAGGATATACGGGGCTTTACCTCCATGTCCGAACGGATGTCTCCTGAAGAGGTTGTCGGTATATTAAAGGAATACTTTACCGTCATGGTCGATGTGATCTTTTCCTATGAAGGTACACTCGATAAGTATATCGGCGACGCCATTATGGCTGTGTTCGGAACACCGTATGCCCATAATGATGACCCTTTGCGGGCCGTTAAAACCGCTATCGGTATGCAAAAGGCACTGAAAACGTTGAATGATACCTGGAGAAAGGAAGGAAAGAACAAACATCTTGCGGTTGGATGCGGCATTGCAACAGGTCCTGTCGTGGCAGGAAGCATGGGTTCGGAGAAAAGGCTTGAATACACGGTTATCGGTGATACGGTAAACCTTGCGTCAAGAATAGAAGGGTTGACGAAAGGCGGTCAGATATTGATATGCGAAAATACCTATAGAGCTGTTAAAAATGATGTTGCCATACAACCGCTTGATAAGGTATCTATAAAAGGGAAGAAAGAGCCGCAGCAAATTTATGAAATATTGTATGAGCTATAAAAAGATTGCTTTGATATGTTCTGTTGCAATGATTGTATCTGCAACGGTGTTTTCGTCCTGCTCAAAGAAGAATAAGGAAGAGGATATCACCATTACCCTGAAAACAGAGGGTGCTGTCCCTGCACAGACATCCACTGCTCAGGGACCTTCGCAGGAAAAGCCTTTGACACAGGAGAAACACAAGACTTTACCCATACAGAGAGAGACACCCAAAGAGGCAAGGCACGAAAAGGTCGGGCCTTTGCCTGAGCGGAAAACTCTTGAAAATAACAACCGGACCGCACGGGAGCAGGTTGCAAGCAATGTGCCTCCCGCAGCACCGCAGCCCTCGCCTGAAGATGTTGCACGGCAGCACGTGCTCGCCATTATTAACAGACAGAAGCAGGCGATGGTGACGAAGAACGTGTCACTTGCCCTTCAGGATATTGCAGGGAACAGCGATCAGAACAAACGGGCGCTGGAAGATTATTTTAACAGGTATGAAAAAATAGATGTCAATTTTTCGAATATTTCCATCAACGTATCGGGCAATACCGCGATTGCGGTGATGGACCAGCGGACATCCATAGTTACCAAGAGCCTGATACCGCAGACGATCACGGAATTAACCAGGGTGCAGTGGACTTTCGTCGAGGACAGCAATCGCTGGCTTATCAGCGGCACGCAGATCCTGTCGAAATTGAAGGACAGGTAGGTTGTCTGTCTGAACGGTTTAAACCGCTCAATCTTCTCCTCATTACATAAATTCCCCTTCCCGCCAAAGGCCTGACAAAGGATAGATCCGCTTGTCTTATAACCTGAAAAGTGCAAAACTAAATCCAATGAAAACCGACTATACGTCCTATATGAAGATTGCCATAAAACTTGCAAAGAAGGCAGAGGGCATGACATCGCCCAACCCGCTTGTCGGTGCCGTGATCATCGACAAAAAAGGAAAGATTATCGGAAAGGGATTCCACAAAAGAGCGGGCGAGCCCCACGCAGAGGTCATGGCTTTACGCGATGCCGGCAAAGTACCGCAGGGCAGTACGATGATGGTGACCCTGGAGCCGTGCAACCACTTCGGCAGGACACCCCCGTGTACGCTTGCAATACAGCAGTCCGGGATTAAAAGGCTCGTCATTGCCCATAAGGACCCCAACCCCGGGGTAAAAGGCGGCGGTGCGGCATATCTGCGAAAAGCAGGTATAGAGGTTATCGGCGGCGTCTGTGCGCAGGAGGCAGAACGGCTCAACGAGGCGTACTTCAAACATGTGAAAACGTCGCTGCCCTTTGTCAGCGTAAAGCTTGCAATGAGTCTGGACGGCAGGATCGCTGCCCATGACGGTTCGTCAAAATGGATCACATCCATGGACTCACGGCGTATCGCGCATACCCTGAGGAATACCGTTGATGCTGTTGTGACCGGTGCCGGTACGATAAAAAGCGACGATCCGGAACTCACGGTCAGGCATGTGAAGGTAAGGAACAGGCCGTTATTCAGGGTTATATTTGACACGCACCTCAGTACACCGCTCCGTGCGAGGGTCATTACAAACCAGAGCGCTGTTTATAAGACCATGATCCTTACGGCAAGCAGCAATACCGCCCTGATACGTACGTTCACGCATGCCGGTGCAGAGGTCGTCCGGATAAAAACCAGGGGAGGCATGCTGTCTGTGCAGGATGCATTGAATTTTCTCGGTAAAAGGTTTATGCATGTACTCGTTGAAGGCGGAGCGGAAATGGCAGGCAGCCTTGTAAAGGCAAGACTGGTTGATAAATTCCATATATTCATTGCACCGAAGATTATAGGTGCAGACGGCATATACCCTTTTAAAGGAGTTTTTTTGAAAAGTATGAGGAACGCGATTGATTTGAAAAATGCAGAGATAATCATAGCCGGCGGTGATTACCTCGTCCGGGGCTACCCGCAATGGTGACGGTATGTTTACAGGATTGATAGAATACACCGGCAGTGTGGAACACATTGAAAAAAATGACACCGGTGCATCGATACGAGTGAAGATAGCGTCCCTGCCCGGTGCAGTTCAGGGAGACAGTGTTGCTGTCAACGGTGCCTGCCTTACGCTGACGTCCATGACGAACGGCGTGTATACGTTCGACATATCATCCGAAACCATGCAGAAGGCCGGATTCGGACAGGGCAAAACCGGTGATATCGTTAATGTAGAAATGCCGCGCAGGGTTTCCGACATGCTGCATGGCCACATCGTGAACGGTCATATAGATTGCACAGCTGTCATTGCAGGCATACGTACAACCGGCAAATATCATATCGTTACATTTGAATTATCCGGGAAAACGCCTTATCTTGTAGAGAAGGGTTTTATAGCGGTTGACGGCATAAGCGTTACCCCCTATGATGTAAAAGAACGCATGTTTACCATTTCCGTAATACCCTATACCTACGAGCACACGAATCTGAAGGTAAAAAAAACAGGCGATACCGTTAATAT
>DAHXOM010000058.1 GCA_027364825.1 bacterium
ATATTAAATAGATTCACATTAGGATGTAAAAATTATGAAATATAAAACGATCCCTGACATGTTTTATAAGCAGGCGGAAAACAACAGAGGCAGAGTAATTCTGCGGTATAAAAAAGAGGGACAATGGATTGATATAAAATGGGAAGAAGAACAGGAGTACGTTGAATCTTTTGCCCTTGGCCTGCTGAAGCTTGGAATAGGCTCATTGGAGAAAGTAGCAATACTATCCGAGAACCGTTATGAATGGTATGTAAGCGATCTCGGAATACAGAGCATAGGAGCAACCGTTGTTCCTATTTATGCCACGAATACTTCCGAACAGATCCGATATATCGTTAACGATTCAGAATCTGTAGCGATTGTCGTTTCAACATCCCGGCAATTGGATAAATTGAAAAGCATAAAAAATGATGTTCCGGGACTTAAGTACATTATAACGCTTGATGAGACTCTGTCAAAAACAGACAATACCATGAATTTCAGCAGTGTCCTAGCCCTCGGCAGGTTATCCGGGTTAAGCAGTGAATTTAAGAAAAGACTCTCGGGTATATCTTCAGGAGCTGTTGCAACAATCATATATACGTCAGGAACAACGGGCGATCCGAAGGGTGTAATGCTTACCCATACAAATTTGCTTTCTGATACGGAAGCTACGTATGAGGTAATGAAGAAAGAATTGGGAGATGAGACCATGCTGTCTTTTTTGCCCTTGAGCCATTCATTTGCAAGGACAGCGGATTACTACATTCCGATATTTCACTCCCGGGGTGTCCAGGTAATAGCAGAAAGTCTGGAAAAGCTTTCAGAAAACCTGATAGAAATAAAACCCACCATGTTCGTTTCGGTGCCCAGGGTCTTCGAAAAGGTATATGGAAAGATTATATCTCAAGTGGAAGCAGACAAGCCTTTCAAAAGAAAAATATTTTACTGGGCTGTGTCTGTTGGGAAACAGGCATCTTCTTATCTGCTTGAGAACAAACCCCTGCCTTTTCTCCTTTCAATACGGCATCAGCTTGCCTCAGCCCTTGTTTTCAAAAAGATTAAGAATGCTGTTGGCGGAAGACTCAAGTTTGCCTCATCCGGAGGCGCACCACTTCCGAAGGACCTGGGTGAATTCTTTTTTGCACTTGGTATAAAAATCATAGAGGGTTACGGACTTACGGAAACGTCCCCGGTGATGACTGTTAATCCTCCGGATAAATTTAAATTTGGATCCGTAGGGAAACCGATTCCCGGGTGTGAACTAAAAATAGCGAACGATGGAGAGGTTCTGACAAAAGGCCCGATGATCATGAAGGGGTATTATAAAAAACCCGATGCAACAAAAGAAGTAATAGATGAGAACGGCTGGTTTCATACCGGAGATATAGGCTTTGTTGATAATGAAGGATATCTGCATATTACGGACAGGAAGAAAGATATCATTGTTACAGCAGGAGGAAAGAACATAGCCCCTCAACCCATAGAGAACAAGCTGAGGATGAGTAAGTACATAGAAGAGGTTGTTATTATCGGAGATAGAAAGCCTTACTGTGTCGCTTTGATAGTGCCTTCATTTGACGTGCTGGAGGATATGGCAAAGAAAGAAAACATTCCATTCCTTTCCAAGGAAGAACTGCTCGAAAATCCACGGATAAAGACGTTGATCGATGAAGCTGTAGCAGAGGTTAATAGGGGGCTTGCACGGTATGAGACAATAAAGAAGTTTGCCCTTATCCCTGCGCTATTCACCCAGGAGACCGGTGAACTTACGCCGACATTAAAGGTTAAAAGATGGGCTGTAGAAAAGAAATATAGAGATATTGTAGAACATCTCTATGAGGTTCAAACCGCAAAATTAGCAGTAGAAGCTTAAACCAAGCAGGAGGATATATATTATGAAGAAAGTCTCATTTATGTTACTGGTAGCAACTGTAGCAGCTTACCTGTCAACTTCCGCAATGGCATCAATGATGAATGCACCGGATGTTTATGGACTTACGGCAAAAGGCATGGGTGTGGGGAATGCAATGACAGCATATCCCGGGGATATTTCAGATGCATACTATAACCCCGCAGGAATTGCGCTTATTGGCTCAGGTGAAATAAGCCTGGGTTATATTTATGCAGACCCGTTTTTACAAATTACAGCGAACGGCAAAACGTACAACGATATTGTACCTCTCAACAGGATAGGTGAGATAGGCTATGCCTTAAACCTGTCAAGGCTTCTGAACAGGCAGGTTGTTCTTGCACAGGAATTAAGTGTGGATAACAACATGAGAACACTTGCGGAATTTGATGACAGTCCCAGCGCAAACGGTAATTTTTTCAGATACGGTTATACAAACCTGATGCTTCTTACTTCCCTCGGTGTAAACGTTCTGCCCTGGATCTACGTCGGTTATGGAATATCCGCATACCTTGCGGCAAATACGGTTATGAGTACCACAACCGATCTTGCAGGACATACCGGTAATTCTTCTATATCACTCGGAACGAGCGGCAAGTTTTCGTCTCTTGCAGGCCTTTTACTGACGCCTCTGGGAGGCATGGTTACCGTAGGTCTTACCTACAGGGAAGGACACATATTCAATCTCGGTCCTATCTCTGCAAATGCTATAGCAACTGTTGGTGGCAGTACCCTTTCGACGCTGCCCCTGGATCTTTATTTTAAAGATGGGTTTGTTCCAACACAATGGGCACTGGGCGTCGGATTCAAACCATCAAATCGTCTAAGGGTTTTATTTGATCTGACTTATTATCAATGGAGCTGGCTTAATAAGCTAGAATCTTCAGGGGATTATTCAAAGACAGGCATAAATCTTGACATGAAAGATGTCTATGCACCGAGAATAGGAGTTGAACTGCAACCCATAGATGATCTTTATGCAAGGATCGGGTATCAATACCTCCCTTCGCCGCTGCATGGTTCAACAGGTACATCAAACTGGGTTGATTCACCTCAGCAGGTATGGTCAATAGGTGCCGGTTATAGTATTGCGCCGTTGAGTCCCGAGTATCCTATGAGTATAGATGCTGTTTATCAGTATCATTATCTGAACAAAACCTCATTTCCATTCTCTTCCGGTTACTCTGCACAGGCCAAGGGAGATATAAATGTATTAGGTGTAACACTTACGATGAAGTTTTAGGAGGGATTATGAAATACGGACTAAGGTTGAAATTAATCGCAATTCCGGCCATTATTGCTCTGGCATTCGGTGTTAGCAATTGTGGCAAGAAGATATCCCCGCCATCGAGTGCTTCACTGAATCAAACAAGCGTTATAAAAACCCTGCCATGGGAAGGGGCGAAGCTTATTCCTGTTAATCCAACAATGATAATAGATTTTTCAAGCCCGCTGAACCGGAGCAACAATGGTATCACGGCAACCCTTGTATCGCTGCCATCGGGTCAGCGTGTAGCAGGGCAGGTGGGCATCCAGGCGAACTATCTCTATTTTACACCGTCTACAGGTCTTATGCCTCTTCATTACTATAGATTTACGTTGTCCGGACCGCTGTATGATGAAAAAGACAATCAGGTGTTTTTACCGGCACAGGGGTTGACATTTTCTTTTGAGACGCAGGCAAACAGTACCCCTTTGGTAAGTGCGGCACCTGCCTTAGTAAATATATTTCCACCCCTGCCTGGGGAGGTTTTTACAAATGCGGTGTTCAGACTAACTTTTTCGCAGACTTTATATCAGGGCTCAATCTCTTATGGTAACGATATAGAGATTACAGATACAACATCCCATGCCCTGGTACCTGTTACCCTGGTACCTATTGGCAATAACATCGTGCTTCAACCTGTTTCAGGGCTTATAGCGGGGCATTCCTATCAGCTTGAGATCAATGGAATAACAGGGATAAATGGGTTGGTTGTACCAGCTATTTCATATACCTTTACGCCTGTATCTGCGGGTACTGAAAAGCTTCTCACCGTATACCTTGATCCTGCTGTTACGCTTGATAACAACGGTGCTGTGGCCAACTATGATAATGTAAATACCTCCCCGGTACCGGTAAATGTAAATATTGTTCATTCTCAGCTTATCGGGGGCTCGACCGCATACCTTACCGGATACCTGAATACCTACATGGGCGATGGAGCTGTAACGCCTTCTATGATTCCAGTTATCATACCCGGAGGACAGAGGCTTTACGGATCCTCAATGGCTGTAAGCCTTGGAGGGGTAATACCTACCCCGTTATCATCAATGAAGCTCAGCATTACGCTGCTTGATAATGTAAACATGTATATGACCGGTAATCCATACCAGTCAATAAATCCTCAGGCGCCGCCGGTAATGTACGGTGTTGAAGACATGAATCTAACGGCACAGGACCCTGTTACCAATGCTGTGCTGAATCAAAATCTTATGGGTGTCCAGCTTACCGGTACAGTTACCGTGGATAAGACAGACGGCAGTCTGATTATAGATTATATGGGGCTTACAACGCTGAATATTATGGGCATCGAGAATGCGCCGGTGATATTATTCCTCAGGTTCAGATCGGTTCCGACAGGATGGGTTGCACCGACCCGGGACAATACCTTTGTTGCTACCGGAGCAATACCGTACAGCGGGGATGACAGGATAGGTACGGACAGCGGCTTTATGGTAAACTTCTCGGGCCCTGTTGACCCTGATAGCTTCCGGAACATGTTCAGCTTAAGTCCCACGGGTTCTACCATCGGTTATCAGACTATCTACAACGGTTCGAGTGTGATTATCGAACCATATAATCTTTCAAACCCCTTTTATCCGATACCTCTTCTACCGCAAACACCATACGATATAACAGTTTATAGCGGTCTTATGTCTCTGATGGGCACAAGTCTCAATCAGGATGCCGTGCTGAGCTTTACTACGGATGCGGCAGAATACGGTGCTACAACAGCGGGTACCTTTGTTACGCCGGTAATCGGCACTGTATTTCCTGAGGATGGAGGTATACTCCCGTTGTTTGCCCACCCCTATATAAGCCTGGATAAATTCATAGAT
Source organism: bacterium (assembly GCA_027364825.1). Lineage (GTDB taxonomy): Bacteria > JAMCPX01 > JAMCPX01 > JAMCPX01 > JAMCPX01 > JAJYLM01. The sequence continues at coordinate 4,994 of DAHXOM010000058.1, forward strand.
CCGGCAACAGTTACTTATAATCAGGATGTGTTTGTTACGGACACAACAGCAAGCATACCGGTACCAGGCGGTGTTAGAGTGATAGGGAAGAAAGTATTATTTGTACCATCACAGCCTCTCATAAGCGGTGATCAATATACCTTCGCTGTATCAAGTGCGATTACCGATATCGACGGCAACACACTTACCCAGGACACAGCCATCCATTTCACGGCAGAAGCAACCCCGTGGTTCCCGATACTCTCTCAGGAGCTCTCGCCTGTTGCAGACCGGAATCAGGATGCATATTTGGACGGCTTTGAGATTCCGACACCTGAAAATGCTATTGTTATGGGACAAACCCAGACATCCGGGACCTTGCTCGGACTGCTTCCCTTTACAGCGATAATTCAGCCGCAGAGTCCATCCTATCTCAGCGGTCAGCTCAATGCACTGGTCACGGGTATAACAGTAGATACGAATGGCAATCCGCAGATGCAATTTGTAGTTGACGACGGTGCAAAGCAATTCGGAACAAACATAACAATCGTTGGTACGGTGAATGTGACAGGTCTCGGTCAAATAGGGCAGACGAATGTTACCGGCAGGCTGACGCTTTCACTCCTGCCTTTCACAACTACTCAAACATGGCCGTGTCCGGTGATGAGTGATCTGGGCGGCGGTTTAAAGCTCGTGAGGCCTGCATGCGGATATATTGCGTATGATACATCAGCTCAGCAGCTGACAGCTGTTACGTATATGGCTGCAACCGCAACCGCGTCTGATCCGACAGTCCAGCTTATGATGTCGCCTTATCAGCCTACAGAGGTTGTGCTTCAGGGGCCTGTGACGTTCTTGCCCGATGGAAGGCTTGCACTAACCATGTCCGGTACAACGACAATGACCAGCGATCTACTGGCGGCGATACTGGGCAATCTTAAGATTGGCACAGCATATTTCCCGACGACTATTTACACCCGCATCGTTTCAACCATTCCATCGGTATGGAACTAACTATAAAAACGGTTAAAGGTAGGGAAGTTTGTATTCAAACTTCCCTATCACCGTCACAATCAAAGTCGATTTGTTTGAAATATGAACAGGAGGCTGTATGGGGGAAAAAGAGAAAGTAAAAAACGGAGAAGTTTTTAAAGTTTTGTTTTTATCGGTAATACTCATTATTGCTGGATTAAGCTGCAGGAGCAAAGTCAGTTTTTCCGGAAGCTCTTCTGCAACATCCCCTGTGTCCGGCCCGCCGTCAGCTCCGTCAAATATGGATGCAATACAGGGTAATGCTCAGGCAACGATCAGCTGGGGCTCTGTCTCAAATGCGACCTCCTACAATCTGTACTGGTCAAAAACACCGGGTGTTACCCCTGCAAACGGAACAAAAATAGAAAATGTAGCAAGCCCCTACACGCAAACAGGACTGACCAACGGTACGACCTATTATTACATCGTTACAGCGGTTAACAGCTATGGTGAAAGTCCGGCATCAAGCGAGGTTTTTGCAACACCATCTGCAATAGGTTTGCCGCCGGCACCTCCAACTGGGCTAAAAGCAGTGCCAGGCAACACACAGGTAACGATCAGCTGGAGTCCTGTTTATAATGCAACCTCCTACAATCTGTACTGGTCAAATACATCGGGTGTTACGCCTGCAAACGGAACAAAGATAACAGGTGTAACAAGCCCCTACATTCAGACAGGACTGATAAGCGGAACAACCTATTACTATATCGTTACCGCAGTCAACAGCTACGGTGAGAGTCCGGCATCAAACCAGGCTACTGCAACCCCGCCTGTATCATCATCTGAACAGACAAGTGTTATTAATACCTTACCCTGGGAAGGCGCAAGACTTATCCCCCTTAATCCTTCAATCATTATCAATTTTTCAAACCCGCTGAACCAGAACAACAGCGGTATGATTATAACCCTTACTTCATTGCCATCGGACCAGACCATTACCGGTCAGGCAGGCATTCAGTCAAACTACCTGTATTTCACACCGACGACAGTACTTCTACCCTTGAGTTACTATCGGTTTACTTTATCCGGAACACTCTATGACGAAAATAACAGCCAGGTGCTTTTGCCGGCACAGGGACTGACATTTTCATTTGAGACACAGGCGAACAACGCGCCGATGGCAAGTGTAGCGCCCGCACTGGTCAATATATTCCCGTCACTGCCCGGACAGGTTTTTACCAATACTGCGTTCAGACTGACCTTTTCCCAGCCGATATCCCAGAGTTCCATCTCGTACGGTAATGATATCAGGATCATCGACACAACGGCTGCCGCGGATGTACCCGTTACGCTTGTGCCGATTAACAACAACATCGTACTTCAGCCTGTTTCAGGTCTTTCAGCAAGCCACACCTATCAGCTTCTGGTTACAAACCAGATAGCCGGTATCAACGGTATGCCTGTTTCGCTGAATTACAACGGTATGAGCAGTGGAAACACATTCTCTTATACCTTTACGCCGGTATCGGCAGGCCCGTTAATGCCCCTTACCGTACAGCTCGATCCTGCCGTTCAACTCGATAGTGAGGGCAATATTACCAGTATGAACAACGTAAACGCCGCAGATGTGCCGGTGAATGTGAACATTGTCAACTCGCAGCTAATAGGCCCTTCGACCGCATATCTTACAGGGTATCTCACAACCTACATGGGTAATGCTGTGGCAAATACCCCGCCTGTTCCCATTATCATCCCAGGAGGACAGAGGCTTTATGGTTCAACAATGGCCGTCAACCTCGGAGGGGTAATCCCTACGCCATTATCGTCAAAGAAGCTCAGCATTACACTTATCGACAACGGTGCCATGTTTATGTCCGGTAGTCCGTATCAGGATATAAATCCAAAGGCACCGCCGATCATGTACGGTATCGAAGACCTTAATCTTACCGCACAGGATCCTGTGACCAATGCTGTTTTGAACCAAAATCTGATGGGAGTGCAGCTTACCGGTTCTATTTCTATAGACAGTACAGACGGCAGCATGGTCATGAATTTTATGGGCATTGCAGATTTGAATATTATGGGTATTGAGCAGGCACCGGTTACATTATTCTTACGGTTTAAAACAGTTCCGAACGGCTGGGTTGCACCTCAGAGGGATAACACCTTTGTTGCCACAGGGGCAATCCCCTATAGCGGAGATAGCAGGATTGGTACAGACAGCAGCTTAATTGTCAACTTTTCCGGGCCTGTGAATCCAACGAACTATATGAACATGTTTAACTTCAGTCCTTCAGGCTCTAACGTTGGATACCAGACCACGTATAACGGCTCCAGTATCATTGTAACGCCCTATAATACCTCAGACCCATTGAATCCCATACCGCTTGTACCGAAAACTGCATATAGTCTGACCGTTTCATCGGGGCTTATATCCGTTATGGGAACAAGCACAAATCAAAATGCCGTGCTGAGCTTTACGACGGATGCCCGGGAGAATGGAGGTGGAACCACACCAGTTATAGCCACCGTATTTCCCGGGAACAACGGGTCTCTGCCATCGTTTGCGCATCCCTCTATAAGTCTGGACCAGTTTGTTAATCCAACAAGCGTTGTGTACAATTCAAATGTGTTTGTCCGGGATGTAACGGCAGGCAATACCCTGGTACCGGGCGGGGTCAAAGTAACCGGCAGGAAGATCCTGTTTATACCGTCACAGCCCCTTGTAAACGGACACCAGTACTCATTTACGGTGAACAGTTCAGTTGCAGATATAGATGGTAATACTCTCGGTCAGAGTACGACCACCAATTTCACGGCAGAAGCAACCCCATGGTTTCCGATACTGTCTCAGGTGCTCTCACCCGTTGCAGACCGCAATCAGGACGCATCCATAGACGGATCCGAGATCACGACACCGACAAATGAGATCCTCATGGGGCAGACGACGATACTCGGATTACCGCTTGTTCCCCAGTCCCCGTCATATCTGAGCGGATCTCTCAATGCTCTTGTTACCGGTATAATGAATGTGAATGGCACTCCGCAGATGCAATTCGTTGTTGATGACGGTGCAGTATTGTTTGGGACAAATGTAAATATTGTTGCAGCAGGTTTGATTTCACTGTCAACCGGCAGGCTTACACTTTCCTTGGCTTCTTTGACCTCATCACAGGCACAGGGCTGGCCGTGCGGCACACGTCCTGCGTGCGGGTACATTGCATATAGCACATCAGCACAAAAGCTTACCGCGGTAACCTACATGGCATCTACTGCAACTGCATCAAATGCAGCTACAGAAGCTATGATGGCGCCGTATCAGCCTGTGTATGTTACGCTTTACGGGCCTGTAACATTCCTGCCCGACGGCAGGCTTGCGCTTACCATGTCCGGAAAAACAACAATGACAGTAGGTCTCCTGGGCATCACGGCCAATATTCCCACGACCATCAACACCCGTATTGTATCAACATTGCCGTCGGCGTGGAATTAAAGGCAAGAGGTGTATAAGGCTTGAAAAAGATGACAGATAATGTAAAAGCGAAAGATACAGGTGTGGATGATTTGATCTCAAGGATAATCAAAGAGTCCTCATCCACACTTTCCCATATTGCGGAGCTGCGGAGATATTTTGATCCGTTCTACAAAAAACCTGAAGGACCGAAGGCAAAACGCAAACCGTGATTGACTAATTACCCGCTCCCTTGTAAATTGTTTCATTGTGTAGTAAGAAGAGGCAATTAAAACATTTACGGGGAGGGTTTGATTTGAAGTCATTGATTACAGGTGGCGCGGGATTTATTGGTTCTCACTTAGGTGAAGAGCTTTTGAGCAGGGGGGAAGAGGTTTTCATATTAGACAATCTTTCGACAGGCAGTATCGACAATATAAAACATCTTAAAGACAAGAAGAACTTCAGCATGATTATCGATTCTGTGCTCAATAAGCCTGTACTTGAAGAGCTTGTCAGCAAGGTCGATAGAGTGTTTCATCTTGCCGCTGCTGTAGGCGTGAAACTTATTATGGAAAGACCGGTTGATACGATTGAAACCAATGTTCTTGGCACGGAGAATGTCTTAAACATAGCCAACAAATACCATAAGAAGGTACTTGTTGCCTCTACGTCGGAGGTGTACGGCAAGCACCGGGACCATACGTTAAGCGAAATGAATAACATGGTTTTAGGACCTACGAAGAAGAGAAGGTGGGCCTATGCATGCACCAAGGCATTGGATGAGTTTTTATCATTTGCCTATTTCGAAGAGAAGAAGCTGCCGGTCGTGGTTGTAAGATTCTTCAATACGATAGGTCCGAGACAGACCGGTCAGTACGGTATGGTTGTGCCGAAGTTTATAAAGAGTGCACTCCTCAATAATCCTATTACGGTATTCGGGGACGGTACACAGTCCAGAAGCTTTACCTATGTTAAAGATGCTGTCAGGGCCGTGCTGATGCTTATGGACAGACCTGAGGCAGAGGGAGATGTATTCAATATAGGCGACGGAAGGGAAATAACGATACTGGAACTTGCAAAGAAAGTAAAAAAGATGACCAATAGTTCTTCTGCGATCACGTTTGTTCCGTATGATGATGCTTATGGCAAGGGATTTGAGGACATGGAGCGCCGGGCGCCCGATATATCCAAGATAAGAAAATTTATAGGTTATGAACCTTCGATAAATCTTGATCAGGTCCTGGAGATCATCATTCAGCATATGAAAAACGGATAACCCTTAGGGTTCTTTCTCATAGGAAGCGGCTAAAATAAATGTTCCCTCCCCCCGTCAAGGGAGGGGGAGGTAGAGAGAAATCCTATATCAGGGAAAGTAGTTTGCCAACTTGAAATGAAAAAACAATTATAAACCCCGTTATAAACTTTTTTAGCAAAGCAACAAATTTCTGATGGAAAATTGTCTTCTGTCAGGGTAGCCCCTAACGGGGTTTATTTGATTGTCGTTATAATACTCTGAGTCGACGGGGAAACAACGTAGATTGAGTTGGTAAGTATATCTGATACATACGCCTGATTTGTTATGGGATCTATAATAACCTGCTGTGGTAATCCAAGCCCTAAAAGCGTTTTTGTTTGCTGGGCTGCTACCGTGTTAAAGCTGAACATGTCATTATTGTTCAAAGCAACCGTTCCTGGGTTTATATAAAAGGAGACCCTATCATTTGCAGCATCGAAGAAAGAGCCGTTTGTTGCAGGTGTTGCCTGGAGGCCGGATACGGTTCCCTGGACCGTGTAATCTTTATCAGCCGCATTGTAGCGTACGCTCCATGCCTCCGATTGAGTTGTACAGTCGTTGGTAGTTACAGCCTGCAGAGACGGTAGTCCCGGAGATGGTACCGTACTGGTTAATAATAAGCCTGTATAGGTGCTCGGTATAGCGGGTATCTCGCATCCATAATCTATGTTGAGGAAATCTATGTATCCATTGGCGTTTGCGATTATACCAAGATAAGAAAAATGGTTGTCGTCGAGAAGTACCCTCTGTGGTGATATCGCCATATCGTACGGAATGCCTGGTATGGTAAATTCATAACCCGTGTTGCCGGTAGCCGTGTTGATGGACTCGACATCATACCCGGTTCCTGTGAATACAACTGCATAGAGCATTGTATTCGCATAATGATTCAACGCATGCATGACAGTAACGGGGTAATCCGTAGTGAACCTCCGGACCTCTTTTAGAGTTGCCGGGTCAAAAACAGAAATAAATGATTGTCCCTCGTAAGATATAAAAATACTGTTATTGTCTGGAGATAGTGCAATGGTGGAGGGAGTAAATGTTAATGTGGTAAATGTTGACGGAGTTATGACACTGTTTACGGTGAAAGATTCAAGATAAGAATTGTTCTGGTTCATATCAAGCACATAAAGCATTGAAGTTTGTGTAATAAGCCTTGCTTTAAAAGGGTAGCCTTTCAGGTTGATCGTACTTGTTGTCTCGTTTGTTAACAGATTGAGTGATTCAAGCAGCCCTGATGACTGTGTGAAGCCCGCAACATACAGATAACCGTTATTATATTCTATTGAATGGGGATACATGTTAAAAGGTATGGCATTGACGGTGCCTGTCGCCGTCGTTACCGGCATTACACTGTTTGTTGATGTGTTGATTTCTGATATCGTACCGGTGAACATGTTTGCCACGAACAGAGTCCTTATATTTGATAAGGGCAGATAACCGAGTGTCATAGCATAAGGATAGGTAAAGGCACTTGGGGTTGATGATGTTGTACTACATGCTGAGGCGGTTAATATAAGCAATAGAGGGAACAATGTTTTGATAAATTTTTTCATTTGAGTGTATCTACGACTGTAAAGTTATTTAAATCCACCACATCAAGGCTGTTATCATTATAATTTAACACATACAGATAATGGTCAGCCTGGAATAAAGCCATTGCAAACGGACCATTTCCAACGCCAATGATACCTATCACAGCCTCTGTATTGGTGTCGATTACATATATTTTCCCTGAGCCGTAACACGCAACATACAATATTGAGCCGTCAGGACTCAAAAGCATTGCCTCAGGTGATTTGCCTACCTTTATGTAATTTTCTATCGAATTGTTGTAGGTGTCTATGACAACAACACTGTCAAGTCCTGTATAGCTTACAAAGATCTTGCTCATATCAGGAGTCATCACAATGCCTTTTGTTACCGGAGTGGCGGTCCCTATGCCTGTACCGGGATAATTCGGTATATTGATTAAGCCGGATGATGCGGTTGTGTAGAAAGTAAAATTATCTCCTGCAACATAATTATAGAGAGGCTTATAGATAGTAAACCCTATAGAGCCATTATCCGCTGTATAGGGTAATCCAACCTTGGCATGTGTGGTCATACGGCCTGATGAAGAGCCCTCTACATTAAAATCAGAAGTAACCGATGTAAAACTGACGGTCCAGAGTTCTGATTTTGTATTACAATTATGCGTTTGCACGGTTGACATCGTGGCACTATTGCCCGGGGTTATGGTGTTGAATACAGGAACGGATGCAGAGCTTGGAAACATGGGGTTAAACTCACAACGATTATTGACAGAAACAACGGATATATTATTGTCAGCGCCCCTTGTTATGTAAGCATACCTATCAGGGGGTTGGTTGTTGATAACGATAGGATCGGGGGTTACAACCGAATTCAGGGGGGAAACACCGATACCGTTGTTCGTGAGCAGTATCCTGTACAACTCCTTTTGCAGATTCGATGAAACTAAGGATACATCATTTGAAGCTAGGTCGCAGACAAGCATGAATTGATCCCCGCTCTCAATACTTATGGGCGTAACGGCAACAGGACTCTGATCCACCGGTATCGTTGCCGTAACAGCGCCAGCCGCAGTATCAAAAAGAAGAACCCTGTTGTTCTGCCTATCGGCAAGCCATAAAAGACCCGTCGTGGAGGAGAGATAAGCACCGGCTAATAGTGATATGTCCGACCCTTTATAGCGTATGGGTATGACGCCGCTATATGCAGGTTGTTGCGGAGTTGATAAAGAAATTTTAGTGATATAGCTTGAACAGTATCTTGAATCTATATTGCTGTTAATTACATAAAGCATATTGCCCGGCAATAAATCTATGGATACAGGTCCATCCATTGCATTGGAAGGAGGCGGTGTACATTTTGGCGTGTAAACACATCCAGCCGCAATGAATGCAAACAGTATTGAAATTATCGCATGCTTCATCAGTACTTCTTTAAAATATAGTACTGTTGCCCTATACTGAAGATGTTGTTTACGGTCCAGTAGAGGACAAGCCCTGCCGGGAACCCCCAGAACAATACGGTCAGCATGATCGGCATAATCCATAGAAGCATCTTTGCCTGGGTTTGATCAGCCGTTGTCGGTGTCAATAATTGCTGGAAAAACATTGTTATGCCCATGATGAGAGGCAATATATGGATATCTAATGGTATGCCTGTCAGCGAAATAGTCCCGATGCTGTCGGGTACTGCAAGGTCTTTTATCCACCATAGAAACGGGGCCTGCCTGAGTTCTATGGACGATAATAAAACCTCATACAGTGCTATGAATATGGGTATCTGAAGCAATATGGGCAGGCACCCTCCCAATGGGTTTATCTTGTACGTCCTGTAAAGGTTCGTCATTTCCCTGTACTGTCTCTCTTTATCGTCTTTATATTTCTCTTTCAGCTCATTGATTTTGGGCGCGATTTTCTGCATCTGACGCATCGATTTAAACCCAACCTGACCGAGCGGAAAGAGGATGATTCTTATCAGGATGGTTAAGAGTACGATTGACCATCCATAATTATGCACATACTTGTTAATAAATCTAAGGACATAAAAAATCGGTTTGGCTATCACATTTGCCCAACCAAAATAAAGTGTCCTGTCGAGATTGGAGCCGGCCATGTTCAGCACGTCCATATTCTTGGGGCCTAAGAAAACGGTATATGTTATGGCAGCTGAGGCATTGGCCTTTATAGTATTTGGATTATAGATATAAGTGAGTAACAACGGTATCAAGCCGTTCTGTGCGGATTCTGTCCTTGTTGCATAAAGATGCGATGATTCTGATTCATCCGGAATTATTGTTTGAATAAAATACCTGTTCTCCATGCCAAACCACTGGATTTGACCGTCGTAGGACTTCGATAGATTGAGAGATTTCGCTTCGATAGTATCCCTGCTGTTATTGATTAAGATAATACCATCCGCAATATCATACCGTGAGCCGAGCTCTCCTGACAGGCCGCTCCAGTTTACCCCGAGCCGTTCAGTTATAGATTTGTCGGATTGATTTGTAATTTCAATTGTTACAGTTGCCGTATATGAATTACCGTAGAAGGTTAGAATTTTCTTCAAAACGAGTGAATGTGCGTTGTAGGTGCATACGATCGTGGTGTTCGCCTGTACGCTCGTTATTGTCTCGTTCAGTGCACTGCACCTATAGTTTATGTCCGAGGGCATGGTGAAGCTTGAGCCGTCAAAACTCTCCCACATCGGGTAGGTGACGCCCTTTATACTGCCTATCAAATCAACAGAGGGACTATCCGGTTTCAGTGTGGTCCTGTAGTCTTTTAAATACCAGTGCACTATTGCAAGATTATCGGTTGTAAGTTCAGCATCGTAAAACGGTGTATCGACATGAATCGTTTTTACACCGGTGTTGTTCTGTTTCGTGGCATAAAAAGACTGAACGTTCTGTTCAACCGCCTGTGATTCCTGTACTTTTTGCTGTGCAGGTTGAGGTGTAAGGGCAGTCTTTGGTTTTGCTGCAAAAAACCATTGATAGAGCACAAGAACAAGAAACGACAGCACTATTGCTAAGAGTGTTTTTTTATCCATCTTCAGGGTACCGGATCACTCCCGCCGGCATGGAAAGGATGACAGCTCAGGATCCTTTTTGCCGATAACAGTCCGCCTTTGAAAATACCATATCTTTGTATAGCGGTAATAGAATATTCCGAACATGTCGGATTGTACCTGCATGTTGCCCCGAATAACGGTGAAATGAAGAGTCTGTACATCTTTATCAGATATATTGTCACCCAATCAAAAAACAATCTTATTTTGTGCATAGTATCTTTCCCAGTTCTTTTTCTACCTGTGTATAGGTCAGAGTATCAATATTTTTCTTGGCTATAAAAATATGATCAGCCTTTTGCAAATTATTCTTGTTCACTCTGAAAAAGGCTCTTACCAGTCTTTTTATCCTGTTTCTCTTTACGGCATTGCCAGCTTTCTTACTAACTATAATCCCTAATCTCGGTGTGTTCAATATATTGGATCTTTTAAGTACAAAGAAATGTACTGTCTCAGATTTATAGTTTTTTCGTTTTATTGCTTCAAAATCAACGGATGATACAATCTTCTCTGTTCTGCTTAACCCTTGAGCCTTTAAAATGGTTTTCCGCCAATATCTACCGTCAACCTGCGTCTACCTTTGGCTCTTCTCCTGCTGAGAACTGCCCTGCCGGACCGGCTTTCCATTCTGGCCATAAACCCATGGGTCCTTACTCTTTTCGTATTATGT
>DAHXOM010000061.1 GCA_027364825.1 bacterium
CTATTAAACTTTTAAAGAGCTTAGTGTTAAAGTCGAAAAATTTTATGTGATCTTTAATCCTCAAACCCGCTAAAAAACCCTTATCCTTGTATCTCCGCTGCCCTGCAGGGGCAAAATCATGCTGCAATACATTAGGGCACACTCTTTTCACTAAATCCTCGGCAAATGGCTCCCAAGCTCTTAAAACCTTATTTTTACCCATGGCCAGTAAAACTGACAAACCTCAAGTCGATAATCGGCATAAGTAAATAAGCGCAAGCTAACCTGGAAATGCCTATTCCGCTCAATTCGGCCACCGATTCCGACATTCCGGCCACTGATTCCGATTCATTCCGGCCACCCCCTGTCTGAGCGAAGCGACGCTGGTGTTTTTCATTACCTATACTATCCCCATACCAAGTCAAGCCTTCCTTTCTTTTCTCATAGATTCTCCACTGAGGGGAATCTTGTAGGCTTGATGCACAAGACGGTCGAGGATGGCATCTGCAAGGGTGGGGTCAAGCATAGCATCGTGCCAGTTTTTTACAGGTAACTGGCTGGTGACAATCGTAGATTTCAATCCATGCCTGTCTTCCATAACCTCAAGCAGGTCATGGCATTGTTCTTCTGTGAGCTTGGACAATCCGAAGTCATCAAGGACAAGTAAGTCCGTTTTTGAAAGAGTTGTAAGCAGCTTGTGGTATCTTCCGTCTCCTCTTGCAATGCCGAGTTCCTCAAACAGCCTCGGCAGCCTCTGGTAAAGGGATTTGTAACCCTGTCTGCAGGCACTCTGAGCGAGGGCGCAGGCGATGTAGGACTTCCCTATGCCTGTAGGTCCTGTGAGAAGCACATTGTGATGGTCTTTTATCCATTGGCAGGAGTCAAGCTGCGGTAAGAGCTGTTTATCCAGCCCTCTTTGATACCGCAGGTCTATGTCTTCTATACAGGCATTCTGTCTCAGTTTTGCACTCCTGAGCCTGGTTACAAGGCGGCGGTTCTGCCGCTCTGTCATTTCCCTGTCTGTAAGCAGCCCAAATCTCTGTTCAAAGGTCAATGCCTCGATATCTTTCATTTGCTCCTGTTCCACGTACGCCTTTGCCATACCCGTAAGCCTCATGGTGTTAAGCTTATCAAGTGTTGGATTCACTAACATATTTCTTTCCTCCTTTTTTATTTTGATTTTTATTATTGATAATATTCTGACCCGCGTATGTTGAAATGTTTTATAGGCTCTTGAATGGAATTACCCTGTTTTGACAGCGGTTTTTTATCGATTCCTTGTTTCAGTATGGATTCAACGCTCCTATAACTATATCCATTTATCTCAAGTGCTCGTTTGCATGCTGCATTAAGCCTGTCTTCCCCATAATGCTTGCCAAGACGCATAATCCCGAGTACTGAACGAAATCCCTGCTGAGGATGTGCCCTTTGTGTAAGTACCTTTTCTACAAGGGCGTATACATGCTCTCCGGATTTCCCTGCCCAGTTTACAAGCCGCTCGGGTGTCCATTGTAAATATGCCTGATGAGATTTCGGCATATGCTCTGATACAGTAGTGTGCCGCCCTTTTTCATCACTTCGCTTATGGCTCGCTACCCGTTTACCTTTATGAAAACATTCAATCGTGGACACGGTTATGCGTACATCAAGGGGCTGGCTTATCAATTGAAACGGGACACTGTAGTAGTGCTTGTCCACCTCTATGTGGTAGTCTATGTTTACCTTGGCTTTCTTCCATTCCGCATACTCATACCGTTCGATTGGTAATGGCTTTAATGCAGGCTTATCTATTGCTTCAAACATGCTTGCCCTTGTACCCGCAAGTACCTTGAAAGGGTGGTTATTAAGCTTAACCAATAGCTCCCTGATACGATTATTAAGCCCGGTTATAGAGAAGAATGTCTGATGCCTCATACATGCAAGTATCCACCGCTGTACAAACTGCACCCCTTCCTCTACCTTTGCCTTGTCCCTCGGCTTTCTGACCCTTGCAGGGATAACCGCTGTGCCGTAATAGCTGATCATATCCTGATATGAAGGGGTGATGTCCGGCTCGTACCGGCACGTACGTGATACCCCGGAGCGAAGATTGTCCGGGATTATCAGCTCCGGCACGCCTCCGAAATACTCGAATGCATGGACGTGTGAGGAGATCCAGTCATAAAGCCCCTGACTATATGATGCCTCGGCATAGGTGTAGTTGCTTGCACCAAGCACTGCTACAAATACCTCGGCTTCCTTAATCTCGCCGTTGTACCGGTCTGTTACCGGGACCTTTGTCCCGCAGTAGTCTACAAACAGCTTCTCGCCTGCCTTGTAATCTTGCCGCATAACAGGATTGAGTTTGCGTAACCATTGCCGGAAAAGCTCACAGAACTGACTATACTGATACCCATCGGAATTTTGCTTTTTATACTCTTCCCATAAAAGAGCTTTTGTCACGTTTTTGTTCTTGAGCTCCTCGTATACATCTGCCCAGTTAGGCACAATACCCGGCTGGGTACAGATAGAGGGCTGTGCTGGAAACAATAACTTCTCAAGCTCCGCTTCATCTATTCCTTCGCTAACCGGATATGCAAGCCCAGTCTGCTGTGCCCTACGGATGTACTCTGCTACTGTACTTCTCGCTAAACAACAGCTTATTGCTATTTGCCGATCACTTAGACCATTCTCCCATTTTAAACGCAATACTTCTTTAATCTTACGCATGCTTAATCTCTCCCTTGGCATTTGAAGCCTCCTGTTTTTGATTTCAAGAGGTTCAATTTACCACTTTTCGGATTAAACCAGCGTTAGCTTAAACTCCTCCATGGGGGGTGGCCGAATTGCATCGGAATCGCTGGCCGATTTAAATCGGAATCACCGGCCGGATTGGAGCGGAATATGCATGGAAATAAGTTTTCTAAAGAGTATTACTGTTTATGCGTAGGAAGTAAACAAAATCAGCATAGATAAATCTAACTGCACATAGAACTATTATTGCGTTCATGTAACGCAAATAAAAACGACCGGGGGGACATCCCCAGCCCCCCTGAAAAGGAAAACCGCAAGCAATCGAAAGAACGAAAGCAACAGTGTACAGGTATCTGCATTTCTGTCGGGACCGATGTAGTCAAACACCCCACAAAGGATGCCCGCAGTGTCGTCATCCTGCGATCTACAGCGGGTGGCTGCCACTTATATCAGAGCTTCGCCCCGATACCCTACAGCGGTGATTCACAGTGTCGTCATTCTGCGATCTACAGTGAATAACTCATTGAATGTCGGGACTGGTGTCGCCCCGACTCCCCACAGTGGATACCCGCAATCTATCAAGCACTATCGGTATGCGGGCGATGAGATGAAGAGAAGCCATCCCCGGGAGCTCGGGCAAACTCGCACTCCGCATTCTCGATGAAGAGACCCTGCTTCGGATGTTCCGTGCGATCCATGTTCTCTGGTTAGGTAAGAGCCCCGTTTTTGAGAGGGGAGGGTGCCTATAAGGTCTTTTCAGTATGCTTATTATGTATCTTACATAAGATATATAAGTCATGTTTTTACACTTTATTTACTCTATATAAACCGAATAGTTACAGGCGAAATGATAGGGCATGAACTTGACATGTTACATAACTTATGTAACAATGCAAGTATAAAGAAAATGATACTTCATGCAGCCCAGTCAAGGGAGCGGAAGGCAAGGAAAGGAGAAAAAAGGTATATGCAGATCGCAGGAGCAAAAGAGAAATTGAGCTCGATAGTCGAGCAGGGCAAGGAAAAGTTTGAAGCGGTTCTCGAAGACGTTCAACGTGAATTCGATATGCGCCGTGATATCGTTGTTAAGCCGGAAGCTCTCAAATACGCAGCCGGCAGCCTTGGTATACAGATGCAAGTAAGGGGTGAAGGGTACTATGTACCGACGCATTACAGTGAAGGGGAATTATATACAAGGTTGCACGTGCCCCGGCAGTATATCAGCACATTACAGGAAGCCAAGCTTTACGATTTAACAGCGCTGAACCTTAGCAGGTTGACAAGGCAGTTTGCAGCTGATGGATTGCTTTTAAGAACCGTCGACGACACGGCAAAGGGCATCCTGTCCCCAAGCTACAAGCGCATAGACGCAGCGCCTATAATGACGGCATATATTCAGACGGCCGTAAAATACGGCCTTGTGCCTTACAAAGCATATAACACGGATTACCGGTATCACATCGAAATGATCTATCCGCAGGTTTACGAGCCGATATCTGGTGAATTTATGGTATACGGATCAAGCCTTACAACCAGCGATTACGGCGCGAGTGCCCTCAAACTGGAACTTATGGCGCTACGGGTGATATGCACAAACCTTGCCGTCGGCTCAGATGTATTCAAGAGGGTACATATAGGCAGCCGGTTTGAATCCGACAGGGATATCGTTGAACTTTCCAGAGAGACCATTGAGCTCGATAACGCCACGATTGCGAGCGCGCTGAATGACACGGCACGCAT
>DAHXOM010000066.1 GCA_027364825.1 bacterium
ATATGTGCCCCTTATGAAAAAGCGAACCATAGCATACACGGTTATATTTTTATCTTTTCTTTTTAATCTCTATTATATAAAGACCACGCACCTGCTCCTGTCACCGGATGAGGCATATTACTGGGACTGGGCACGACACCCAAGTCTGAGCTACCTGGATATGGGGCCCATGATCTCGTGGATCAACATCCTGATGATACACCTGTTCGGGTCCACAGCATTTGCATTGAGAATGGGGGCCAATATCTTTTCTACAATCACGGCTATAGTTTTTTTTGAAATCGGCAACCGGTTCTTCTCTTCAACTACGGCACTGCTTGCAACCCTCCTCTATGTTTTGAACCCTCTTGCCTCGGCAGGTGCATTTATCGAAACATACTATGTACCGCAGATCCTGTTCATGACCATCCTGTTGTTCCTGCTGTTTGAACTCAATCAGAGCCAAAAGCCATGGCTGTGGTACCTTATCGGCTTTGTTCTCGGACTCGGTATATTGAGCCACCACATGTTTTTCTTTTTCAGTCTTGAAGTCGTACTTTTCGTCCTCATATCTAATAAGAACAGACACTGGCTGTTCCAAAAAGAGCCGTACCTCGGCGCCGTCGTAACGCTCCTGACAGCAAGTCCGGTATTTATATGGAACCTCACCCACGGACTCGGTATGTTCAAAAGGGCATTATCCCTGATGCCTGCGCACTATAACCCCTGGTTTGTATTTTCGAATTTCTTTTTCGGGAATATGGGACTTGAGACACCGTTTGTTTTTATCCTCTTATTATCCACGATGCTATACTCCATCCGGCTCGGTTTGTTCCGGCACGATGAAAGGTTCAATATAATCTCATCCACGTCACTGCCCACATTTGCGTTTATAACATTTCTTGCTTTCAAAGGCAGGGCCGAGGTCAATTGGCCTGCCGCGGGTTTTATTGCACCGTTTATCGGCGGTGTCTATCTGCTTGAGGAGGCATACAAAAAGGGATTTAAAAAATTTGTTTCGTTATCATTTACACTTATGTTTATCACCACAGTGCCTGTAGTTTACTTTGAACACTACCCCCAGTGGATCTATACCAGGTTCCGCCTTCCTCCTCACAATCAATTTACCACCAGACTCAGGGGATGGAACAGACTTGCACAACAGGTAGAAAAGCTTTCCAAGCCAGGAGATGTTGTCGGGTCAACCGATTACGGTGTGACAGCTGAGCTTGCCTTTTACCTAAAGGGACAGCCCCAGGTATACTTTCTTCCGGCAAGCGGCGCTGCAAAAAATGCGTACTGGTTCTTCCAGAACAGAAAGGTATTAAAGGGAAAAAACATACTTATTGTTGACAGGGGTGATGGGGAATTAAACTCTGTAACACAGTCATTATTCTCGCATGTTGAAAAGCTTGAGGTGTTTAAACTGACCGACAGTGCCACAGGGATTACATGGTATAATTTCACGCTGTACAGAGGGTATGATTATAGAGGGGAATAATCATGGACGAAATAGAGAGTATAAAATCAGAACTCAAGGCAAGCGCCGGGTTAAAACTCCGGCTTATGGATACCCATGCAGCGCTGATCCAGAAAGCAGCGGACATTGTCTACACTGCCGTGACTAAGGGCTCTAAGCTGTTTTTGTTCGGGAACGGAGGCTCAGCCGCGGATGCCCAGCACCTGGCAGCGGAATTTATCAACAGGTTTAAGATAGAGCGGCAGCCGCTTCCTGCGATAGCGCTTTCAACCGATACGTCCGTTATAACGAGTATCGGTAATGATTATTCTTTTGATGATATCTTTTCAAAACAGCTCACAGCCCTGGGAAACAGCGGTGATATAGCCATGGGGATAACGACATCGGGAAGTTCTCCAAATGTTTTAAATGCTTTTAAGGCAGCGAGGGACAAAGGGCTTTTTACCATCGGGCTACTCGGTAAGGATGGCGGCAAGGCACGCTCCATGGTGGACCTTGCCATAATAATCGATCATCCTGACACGCCCCGTATTCAGGAAGCGCACATAACCATAGGGCACATAATCTGCTCGATCATCGATCAGAGGATCAAAAACCTGAACTTATGAATGTATTCGTAGCAGGCGGAACAGGGTATATCGGAAACCATGTCATCGATCAGCTTTTAAAGGACGGCCACAGGGTCAGGGCACTTGTCCGCAAGGGCTCTGAAGCAAAGCTCGGCAGCAAGGACATTGAATTGCGGTACGGAGACATATCCGATCCTGCATCACTGAACAGCACATTGGACGGATGCGATGCCGTTATTTATCTTATCGGGCTTATCAGAGAGTTTCCGTCAACAGGGATTAGCTTTGAGCTTGCACACGTTCAAGGCGTGAGACACCTCTACAACAGGGCAAAATTTGCAGGGATAAAAAGATGGATCCAGATAAGCGCACAAGGGGTAAAGTCCGATACACCCGATGGGTACAGAAGGACAAAATACAGGGCCGAGGAATTTATAAAGGCACAGGAGATTGACTATACTATCTTAAGGCCTTCTATCGTGTTTGGAGGAGAAACAGGCAGCACCAAGAACTTTGTGAACACGGTAAAAAACATCATCAATGCAGCGCCGTTCATCGTACCTATCATAGGGAATGGTGCCTATAAAATACAGCCTGTTCATGTCGATGATCTTGCCAAAGTAATTTCCATGATCATCAACAGGCCGTCTACTTTCAATAAGACATACAGCTTATGCGGTGCAAAAAGCATTTCCTATAACGATATCATAGATCGTATAACCGAAAGGTATAAGCTGAAAAAAAAGATAAAAATTCATGTCCATGCCCTGCTCATAAAGACACTTGCAAAATTACTGCAAAATATCGAATCGTTTCCTGTGACCGCTGAACAGATTGACATGCTTCTCGGCGGCAATACCTGCAGTGATTCTTATATTTTTGATGAACTCGGCATAATGCCAAAGGAGTTTTATTAACCCTAAAGGTGCAACTGAAATGGAAGATAAATCCGTTTTAGAGATTGACCGTGATTTGAAGTTCCCCCACGTTTTTGTCCTGAATGCATCTGCAGGGTCAGGCAAGACCCACAGCCTTTCGCTCAGGTTCATCCAGTTTCTGCTTTCCAACAGGATAAAAAATGCCTCTTCTAAAAATATCCTGAACAACATGCTTGCGATCACCTTCACGAATAAAGCCGCAAATGAGATGAAAGAACGGATATTGCGGCAGATGAAACGTATTGCAATCGGAGACGAAGGAGCCCTGTCCGATGCTCAAAGCGTTATCAGCCTGGACAAGGAAACACTCCAAAAATCCTCGCATCGGCTCACCGATGAAATTATAAGACATTACACGGATTTTCAGGTACGTACCATAGACAGCTTCTTACGGAGTATCATCGTAGCATCGTTACGGGAGACTAATCTGCAGCCGGACTTTGACATAGCGATGGATCCCGCCCCGTACCTCGAGTATGCCGTTGATGATCTTCTCTCAAGAATCCGGACAGAGCCGTCTGCAAGGAGGCTTTTTTTAATGTTCCTCGACATCTATATGTATGTTGAGGGCAAAACAAGCTTTTATCCCCGCAGTGATATTATCAAAACAGTGAGCAGACTCAGATACCAGGAAAACAAAAAAGGAAAACACATTGAAAGTACTCTCATAACCCTGGATGAATTGCATAAGAAAAAGGACAGATTAAAAGAAGGCGTTAACAACCTTTATGACAGCATTGACGCAAACCATCTCGAGGTCAACACGCGGAACCTGCCTGGAACATATGCTTTGATCGATAGAATCGACAACGATATTTTTTCTAATCTGCTCTGGTTGGAACCCGACATCGGATATATTTTGAAGAAACAAAGCAAGCATTTGAAAGGCATACTCCAGCATACTTGGGATACGACAAGAGAACTGCTGGCCGACTTCCTCATTGCATCCGACAGCGGCCGCTATAGCGCATATCATGACATACTGAAACATATCGAGAAAACACTCGAGGAGATTACCAGTACAAGGGGCGAGATTTTAATAGACGATATCAATAAACAGGTAAGGATGCTGATAGATAAATACAAGGTACCAGAGTTGTACTTTAATCTCGGCGAAAACATATTGCACTACTTCATTGACGAATTTCAGGATACGGACAGGGCGCAATGGAACAATATAAAGGCACTCGTCATTGAAGCTCTTGCCAACGGAGGGTCTCTTTTTTATGTCGGTGACAGGAAACAATCCATCTATAGATTCAAAGGCAGTGATTCAAGCCTTTTTGACGAGGTTATACACGATGAAGAAATAAACCCGATTCTAAAAGAAACTTATGCCCGGCAGTTGGGCTCCAACTACCGATCGACGGCATTCCTGGTGGACTTCTTCAATGAAACGTTCCGGCCCGATCATCTCAAGCGGATGTTTATTGATGAAGCAGACCCGATCAAATCCAGAACCAACACGCAAATTAAACAGCTTATCGATACTGTTTACAGGGATTCCTCACAGACAACGCCGAAGAACGATGCGTTTCAAATGCGCGGCGGGTATATACTGGTCGAATGCAGTAAGCCGGAAGGCGATCCATCAAATGATGACACCAAGGACCCGGATGATAACAACGATATGGACCTGCAGAAAGATGAAGATGCCGGCACCAAAAGGATCAACGAGATTATTGCAGACCTCCATAACCGCGGTATTGCCTATTCGGACATTGCTATTCTTGTCAGAACGAATGAACAGGTAAAAACGTTTTCTGGCAAACTAAAACAAAACCGCATACCTGTCCAATCGGCACAGGGTTTTGACATAAGAGAACATCCGTTGATCCGCGAAGTACTGTCATTTTTAAACTTTTTAAATAACCCCCTTGATAATCTCTCTTTTGCAGGATTCATTTCCGGGGAGATCTTCAGAAAAATATCAGACATACGTACCAATGATATGCATGATTGGCTCCTGCAGCAGCGGGGGACAAGATCTCTCTACGCTGCATTTAAAAAATGGCAGTCCGTTCTATGGAATGAGCTGATAAGACCATTGCTGAACGGGGTCGGATACCTTCCGGCATACGAT
>DAHXOM010000070.1 GCA_027364825.1 bacterium
AATAAAAATTACGATCTGAAACTCACGGATCAACAGGTTGAAGAGATTCAAAGGGGCGGGGTAGTCAGGGCATTTGAAACGGTACCGGGTACGGGCATAAAAAACGGATTGGCAGTAGCCGTGATCGATGCTCCCCTGGAGAGGGTATGGGCTGTTATACATGATCACAACAGCTTCAAGGATTTCATGCCGAACACGATAGAGAGTATACTCTTTGATCCGTCGGTACTGAAAGAGGCCCTCGATCTGAAATTTGATCATTCCTCGTCCGATCCGGAGATACTCATGGATTTTTTAAAAGCGCACCGGGTCGATGAAATGGTCAATGCGTCCGGCTATTTCTTCAATCTCCTGTATATGCCGTGGCCCCTGAAGAACCTCTGGTATATTATCAAACTTACGGACATCAAAAAAGAGAACAAGTGGCAGAACACGTGGGAAATGGTTGCCGGCAATATGAGATCAGACAGGGGATCCTGGACACTGGTACCGGATTCCGGGAATAAGACCGTTGTTATTTACAGTGCATTTGCGGATCCGGGTATTGTCTTACCGGACCCTTTTGTAAATCTGGCCATAAATGTAGGTCTGCCGGGTATTATACGGGCTGTAAAAAAAAGGGCCAAAAAGATTTAAATATACGACGCGAATAAAAATGGAACAGCGGACTGCGGTAAATTTTTTATGAGGCAAATCTGAAGATGAAGATACGTTTGGAGATAGACGATGTTGAACACACCGTTGATATTATAGCCGGAGAAAAGGACAAGTACCAGTGCCTGGTCGACGGCAGGGATGTTTCCGTTGACGTATCTTTATTAAAACAGAACGGCAATATCAGCGTATATTCCATTTTGAGTCATGGCAGATCGTATGATGTTATATTCTATAAAAACAAGACAGCCGGCACGGTCTGCGTAAACGGACAGAATTATGCCGTAAAGGTCAAGAACCAGTTCGACATCATCAAGGACAAAGAGAAGAAACTGCATGAAGATAAAAAAGTTTTTAAAATAGTGGCCACCATACCCGGTAAGATCATCGCCATAAAAGTGGAGAAGGATGCCCGGGTAAAAAAAGGGCAGCCTCTGGTCGTTATCGAAGCCATGAAAATGGAGAACGAGATGAAATCACCTGCCGGGGGAGTGGTAACGGATGTGTATGTCAAGGCCGGAGATAAGGTTGAAAACAATGCCCCGCTGCTTGATATAGATACAAGGAAGTAATCATGAAGCAGGATAACAATCATAGCGGACTAAAACAAAATTATGAGAAATGGAAACAAGGACAGGGTGCTGCAAAACAACGAAAAAAGGCATTCAGCTCTTCATCCGAAATAGCGGTAGAGCCGTTGTACACCCCCCTGGACACCGAATCTCTTGATTATCTTTCCCTGTCCGGCTTCCCGGGTGAGTACCCCTTCACCAGGGGAATACAGCCCCTCATGTACCGGTCGCGGTTCTGGACCATGAGGCAGTATGCAGGTTTCGGCGATGCTTTCAAGACGAACCAGCGGTTTAAGCTCCTGCTCGATGCGGGCCAGACAGGACTTTCGGTCGCTTTTGATCTGCCGACTCAGATGGGGTACGACTCGGACAATCCGGTCAGTGCGGGCGAGGTCGGGCGTGTCGGCGTTGCCATAGATACGCTCCGGGATATGGAGATCCTCTTTGACGGCATACCGCTCGATAAGGTCAGCACATCGATGACCATCAATGCAACGGCCGCAATACTGCTCTCCATGTATATGGCTGTCGGAGACAAGCAGGGCGTTTCGCACGATAAACTCGAAGGAACCATACAGAACGATATCCTGAAGGAGTATATAGCGCGGGGCACCTACATATTCCCTGTCGAACCTTCCCTGCGCATTACAACGGACATCTTTGCATACTGCAGGTCACAGGTCCCGAATTTCAATACGATAAGTATCTCGGGCTATCATATACGGGAGGCAGGTGCAAATGCCGTACAGGAGCTCGCTTTCACCTTTGCCGATGCCGTTGAGTATGTAAAAAGCGGTGTCAGTGCGGGTATGGACATCGACGAGTTTGCACCGAGGCTCTCGTTCTTCTTCGGCGTCCATAACAACCTTATCGAAGAGATAGCAAAGTTCAGGGCCGCACGGAGGATATGGGCGGGTGTCATGAAACACAGGTTCAATGCAAAAAATCCGAAGTCCATGATGCTGAGGTTCCATACCCAGACATGCGGTGCGACCTTGACGGCACAGCAGCCGGACAACAATGTCGTCAGGGTAACGATCCAGGCGCTCGCTGCTGTTTTGGGCGGTACACAATCGTTGCACACGAATTCAAGGGACGAAGCCCTTGCACTTCCTACAGAATCCTCGGTAAAGCTCGCGTTGAGGACACAGCAGGTCATTGCGCATGAGTCAGGGGTTGCAGACTTCGTTGACCCCTTTGCAGGCTCTTATGCGGTCGAGGCGTTGACCCGCGACATAGAGCAGAGGGTAAATGATTATCTCGACAGGATCGAAAAGACAGGCGGTGCGATAAAGTGGATCCAGAACGGCTCGTTCAAAAGCGAGATTGAGGAATCGGCGTACAAGTATCAGCAGGCCATCGAAAAGAAAGAAAATATTATTGTCGGCGTGAATGAGTTTACGTATCAGGACAATACGAAGATTGGTATATTGAAGGTTGATCCCGAGATAGAAAAAGCGCAGGTAGAGAGGCTTCATGACGTCAGGAAGAACAGGGATAACACACGGGTAGAGCAAATGCTCAAGAGGCTGAAACAAGCAGCAGGCTCAAAAGAGAACCTCATGCCTTATATATACGATGCTGTTAAGGCATACGCGTCCGTTGGAGAGATCTCCGGTACTTTAAAAGAGGTATTCGGGGAGTACCGGTAAAAGCTTTCGACCCCGTTAGAAAATGAATCGCGCATTGATAGCCTGGTAACCGGAATAGTATGTTTGGGTCCGCTTCCAAACGCAGGTTTTTCTAACGGGGTTGACATTACAGCGAACACACACTATATCAAAGAATGCACAAAAGTTAAAGAGTTGGAGAGTGAAAGAGTTCTGGAGTGAATGGATGCATGAATTTTTCATAACTCCACAACTTACAACTCCTTAAACTCATAACTCCAGGTTTTATTGGGGGATCGTCCAATGGCAGGACTGCAGACTCTGGATCTGCCTATCTAGGTTCGAATCCTAGTCCCCCAGCCATATCTGTGAGTCGATAGAAGCAGCAGATCAGGGGGATTGGGCAAGAGTTCTTGCTTCCCTGTCATCTTATTCATATCAACCATGCTTGTTCTTTCAAACGGGGTCTGATATGTGAAATTCATGGACACTCAATTTCCCCGGGAAGTATCCGAACTCATAGAACGGTTTGAAACAACCCGGCAATCTATTACCCAATGCCAAGGGCGGGCCCCTTATTTTCTCAAATGGAACTAGCAGATCTCGGATTTGACCGTTGGTTTGAACAGAAGCGTCGGGCAATAGAGTCACCGGACTTCGCTGTCGCTCGCGTCACCAGAGTCGACAAAGACCGATATCTCATTCGAAACGAGCACACTGAAGTTCAGGCGGAGCCTACCGGTAAACTCCTCTTTTCTGCCGACTCAAGCCAAGAGCTCCCGTGCGTTGGCGACTGGGTGCTCGTCCAGTACCACAATGAGGGCACACTTGCCATCATCCATGAAATCTTCCCGAGAAGGACCTTCCTGCGGCGTAAATCCCCGGGTCACAAAGTTGAATACCAGATCATCGCTTCGAATATCGATGTCGCCTTCATCATGCAATCGTGTGATCTCAATTTCAACCTTCGCCGTATGGAGCGATATCTCGTTATGGTCATGGAGGGCCGCGTTGAGCCTGTCATCTTACTGAGCAAAACCGATCTCGTCAGTGCAGACGAATTAGAAAGACGGATGTCAGAGATCCGAGATGCACGAATCGCCGCACGGATCCTCGCATTCAGCAGTGAAACTGAACTGGGACTCGATGCAGTCAATCAGGCACTGCAAAAAGGGAAGACATATTGCTTGCTTGGGTCCTCGGGTGTGGGCAAGACCACACTTCTGAACCATCTTCTCGGTTGCGAGGCATTCGAAACAAATCCGGTTCGCGAAAAGGACAGCAGGGGACGACATACCACGTCACGACGTCAGCTGACAATCCTCGGCAACGGTGCACTTTTGGTTGACACTCCAGGCATGAGGGAACTGGGATTGATGGGCGTAGGTGCCGGTATTGCTGACAGTTTCTCCGACATTCACCAACTTTCGAAGAATTGCCATTTCAATGATTGCACGCACACTGTCGAAGCCGGTTGTGCTATCCTCCTTGCAGTTCAGACTGGTTCTTTGAGTGAGGTCAGGTATCAGAGCTACCTGAAGTTGGTCAAGGAATCGCAGTTTCATGAGATGACCTACGAGGAAAGACGCAAGAAAGACAAACAATTCGGGCGAATGATCAAGACTACCCTGCAACAGCTTAAGAAGCTAAAGCCTTCGTCTTGATGGGGGGAAAGAAACCGGGGTCCGGGCTTCACATTACACAACCCCAGGAGAAAAGGGGCAGCCCGGACTTTGGACAGGGTTGAATCTTAACGCCGATGTGTGCCCGCCTCTGGCGGAGATTCCTGCTGAAATTTATCACGCCTGCGGAGGGACAGGAATAACAAAGAAGGTAGCACTCTCCCTTTCATCCCTCCCGTCAAGGGAGGGAGATAAAAAAAGTAAGGAATGATGCAGCACGGAAAATCATCCATCCGCTATCGCATTCACCCTTCTTTTCCGCCCCTCTTCAATAGAGGCGCATTCTATCTTTTATCCCCATTATATTTTTAAAAAACTTTCCACCGCGGTAGATCTTCGGCCGATTTTCCGCATATCATTATCCGCTAAACGACGCTTTCTCCCTGGGATTTATAGCCCGAGTTTTCTGAATATAGAGTACTTTGGAAAATCAAGGGCCAGGGTAAACAGGGCAGATAGTCCCAGAACCAGAAGTACTTTATCGAATGTAAGGGATGGCATCAGCCAGCCAAACGTGCCCAGTATCACGAACAGAACAAGGGCTGCAAACGTAGATAGGAGAAGCTCCCTGCCCGGCATAGATGACCAGAAGTGCTGTCTCTCCCGGACAATAAGGATCCTGAACTGGCTGGCGAATACGAGGTTTAAG
>DAHXOM010000071.1 GCA_027364825.1 bacterium
TTTGTGAGTATCCGCTGTAGGGTGTTGGGGCGACCAGCCCTGACGGTGGCGTCGGCTGCACGCACTCCGAAGGAACTCGATCAGTTGCGGGCATCCTCAGCAGGAGTGTCGGGGCGGCTTACGCCCTGACAGAAATTCAGATACCCGTACACCGCTGCCACAGGCCTCTCGATCATTTACGGGTCTACTTTCCCAGGGGGCTGGGGACTTCGCCCCCAGTCACTTCATTTTTTGTATTACCCGGACGCCGTACTATAAAATGATGATACTAACTTCTCCGCTGACTTTTCATCTAAATCGGGGTACATAAACGCTACGGTATCCATAAGCTCTTTTTCGTCGGATCCAAATCCTGCGTATTTATCAATCAGATTTAAAATGTCGCGCCGGTCTTTTTCTGTCTCGTAATCAGAGCTTCTTAACCACTCGTCTGCGTATGTGTTGTAGGTTGGAATGTTCATGCCTAATCTTTCCGGGTATTCTACATCCTCACCGGCATGAGAAGGTTGACGTCTGTATCCTGTCCATTTCTGACAAATACGAAGACGCTCTGAGCATCGTTCCATCGTACATGAGCCTGTCCATCGCAAGCGTTCAGAGCATCGAGAAACAAGCTGCCTTCCATGCTGAATGTCTCTGCGCCGCCGTTGTTTATATCCGGAAAACTCGCCTTGATTGTTTGGTTCTCTGGTATACGGTTGTCCGTTATCAGTAAGCCGTTCTCATTTAGTACAAAGACGACATGTTTTCCGTCGGTCGTTGTCATTGTCTGCAGGATGGCCGGCAAAATCTGCTCTCTATTGAGCAATATTTCATGATTTGTCGCATTCGGAAAAACCACTTTATAGTCGGGGAAATCATAATCCTGCTCCCGTACGATGATCATGGTGTTACCTGAAACAAAGAAAGTGTTCTGGCGGTCCTTGGATACAAAGCGGCCTATCTGCATATTCGGTTCAAGCAAGGCAATTACGACTTTCAAGGCGTCTTTATGAATCAGTATCTGTCGGTCGGATTTTAAAGGTATTACTGCATGACTGACACTTAAGCGGTGCGAATCTGTAGCAATAAGCCGGAAAACATCGTCGTTGTACGGTTCAAAACAGACACAGTTCTGAGTATATCTTTCTTCGTCCTTACTCGTTGCATATATTACCTGTTTGACTGCCTGTGAAAAGCCCTTCTCATCGAGGTCCCGGAGCTCCACTGTTTCAAATGGTATGAGGGGGTAATCCGATGTTGAATATTCAAGCCTTGTCGTATACTCGATATTGTTGTTTGTGAGTATCAATGTCCTTACCGTTTCGCTCTTTGTTACGTAATCATAATGCAAAAATAAACGTTGAAAGAAAAGATATTCACTTTCTGCATCGTAATCCGATGTGTTGCGATCTTCGCTTGTAATAGGCTCCTGCCACGTTTTAGTTTCCGTTTTGGCCTCTATTGAAATAGTTCCGGTAATTTTCTTTACGATATTGGTGATCCATTTTTCTGGTATAAGCGCATATCCTGGGCAGTCTATACGTGCATTCCTGCTTGTTATAACAACGGTCGAATCAAGGTCTGTCTTGCAAAGCGTAAGGCTCTGCAGGGCATCGAATTTGATATGTTGTAACACCGGAAGATGCTGACCTTTCACTTTTATAATGTTTACTCTCTTGATAACCTTCTTTAATTCAACTGCATCAATTGTGATTTTCATAATATGCTCTCCTTTTTTTATGCTACTTCTTCAAGACGTTCCTGTATTTCCGTCCTAACTACCTGTACCGGTGTTCTGACAATGCGGTATTTTTTGCCGAATATTCCGAGAAGCCCTTCTATTTCGGAAACAATCAAAATAACGTCCGTCTGCCATTGGGGTATATGTTCCAAAACCCTATTTCCATACTCGTTTTTGATAAAAAGCCTTCTGAGAGAATCGACATCGGGATACACAGAAGCCCACCCTTGTTTATTGAAATGAGCTATTGTCCCGCACTGTAAGCTAAAAAAATCATACAGATAATCGGTAAGGCTCTTTTCTGTTAAACCGGACGCAAGAATTTTTTTAAAGTCCCTTATGACGGCGTTTCTACTCCATACAGAATTTCCGTT
>DAHXOM010000079.1 GCA_027364825.1 bacterium
ACTTAAACATTGAGATTCCTGACTCTGGATTACAAAAAAGAGGAGACAGACTCAGACACTGACATCAGACAGGTTTAAATCATAACGCTTCAATGGTTCTTTCCCTTTTCAATAAGTCCTTTCATTTTTCTTTTTATTACAGGGATGTCCTCTTTGACTGTATCCCAGACTGCATCTATATCAACACCCATGTAGTCATGGATCAATTTGTCCCTCATTCCTGCCATGTCTTTCCATGGGATCCCCGGGTGTTCATCTCTGATTTCGATTGAGATCTTTTTGGTAGCTTCCCCGATTATTTCAATCTGTCTTATTACCCCGTCTTGTATAAGATGATTCTTTATAAAGTCCCCGTGCTTTATCCCTGTGATATATTCTTCTATTCTGGATATTGCATCATAAATATGTCTGAGATATATACCGTTATCTTTTTTCATTCGTAGAGTACCTTCATCTCGCTTTTTATTCTATCGATCAGGTAGGGGCTTATGGATTTTTCTGTCAGTAGATCTACTTTTATGCCCAAGGTTTCGGACAGCTCTCTTTCTATCCGCACTATTTTGAGGAGACTTTTTCTTTTTGAAAACTCGACGATAATATCTATATCGCTATCGGGCTTTTCTTCTCCTCTTACGTACGATCCAAAGACCGAGACTTTTTTAGCTCCACGATCCTTGAGCAGTGGGATTATTCTTTTAAAGACTGTTTTATGCTCCATACTGCTTTCTATAGCAGGATTTGAAATTTTGGACAATATATGGAAATGCAGCAACACGTTTCGGCTTAAACATTGAGGTTCCTGACCCGGATTCCCGTTGGAATTTATCCCGCCATCGGCGGGACGGGCAGACCGACCCTTCTTTAGGATGGGTTCCCCGGTCTGCCCCTACATCAGCGATCAAATTTCTCGACCCTTGTCAGGAGGAAGATAGCAGAGAGAACCGCTGAAGCATTTTTTAAAAGGTAATTTTTAACAGATAATACGGTTGGTGTTGCGGTGTACCCTCTTGCTAACGGGCTGCTGTTGCACTACATTATAAACAATAGGGAAGGTAAATATATATGAAAAATGCGAATGTAGTTATTGTTCCTCTAAAAATAATTCATAAACTTGAGGAAGCTTTGGCAGAGCTTGAAAAGGCTACCTCTCCTTATAAATCAGATTTTCTGGCAAGGATGTATAAAGCACGAGCCTCAGATTTAGAGGGTAAAGGAAAAGGCTTATCTCAAATAAAAAATCAATTCAGGTGAAAAAGACAGCAATGGGGTTCGACTTAAATACGGAAATGACAAAAGAGAGGAAACAGGGGCAGAGGCGTCCTCCCCAGACATTGGACAGGTTTAAATCATATCTCGATCAGTTACTGGCAAAGCCCGTAGCATCAACGGAAGATATGGCTGAATTTACAGAGATGGCAGAACTTGGCATCGATGAATGGGCAGAACACCTTGAAGCAGAGGACAAAGCTTGAGGAAAACAAAACTTCCTCAAACCTTCGGTTTGCTCTCAAGAGGACGATTGAATAAACCTATGCCCCGAACTTCTTGAGGCGCATGCCGTTCGCAAGCATCAGGGGTATAATGTCCGTCGAGTGGAATATCCCGAGTTCCCCTTTGAGGCATTCCCTCTCGGTAAACGAAGCAGATGTCCTGCCGAACACGTACCTGCTCTTTAACAGCACCGGCACCGGATGCCAGCTGTGCCCCTTGATAAGGGCGGGTGTGGAATGGTCTCCCGTTATGACGAGGACGTCCGGATTGAGAGACAGGATGTCCGGGAGGTTTTTGTCAAACTCTTCTATGACTTTGCACTTGCCGTCAAAATTCCCGTCCTCTCCGTTTGAATCCGTTTTCTTCACATGGAGGTAAAAGAAATCGTATTTATCGTAGTTTTTTTTCAGTGCCTCGATCTCCTGAGTAATGCCTCCCTCGGGTTTTATGGTATCCATGCCGAGCAGCTTTGCAACACCGAGGTACATAGGGTATGTCGCGATGGCGAGCGGCTTCACGCCGTAGACTTCATTGAACTTCGGTATCTTCGGCACGGATGAAAAACCCCGCAGCAGGATATAGTTCGCTTTGTCCTGGTCCTTCAGTATCTGTGCTGCCTTTTCCACAAACTTCAGTGCAATCTCTGCAACGTGTTTTGCCTGTTTGCCCGAAGGCGACGGCACTACCGGCTCGAGCCCTTCTTTCTGGGGGTCCGTATCCTCGATAAGATCAGCGCCCTTTTCAAGTGCATTCTGAAACCTCAGGACCAGTGCAAACCTGTGCTCCATACCCGGAAGCAGGATTATCTGTGCATCGTCAATTTGTTTGATCTTTTCCTGCAGCATCCCGGTGATCTTCCTGCTCTGATCGGTCGGGATCCTGCCGGCCCTCCTGTCCTTTATGATAATCTTCGGGCCTTCATGGGCCGCCGTCGCATAGTTGCACCGTATCGCTATATCGTTTTCCGTCAGATGGATACCCAGGCCGAGCCCCTCAAGCACGCCTCTCCCAATCTCATATTGAAGGGGGTTATAACCGAATATGCCGAGGTGCCCGGGACCGCTGCCCGGGGTTATGCCGTAGGCAACAGGCACCTGCAGACCGCATGCAGAACTATTGGCGAGGAGAGAAAGATTGGGAGCATCCGCCTTTTCAAGCTCGCTTGCACCGTCTACCGGCAGTCCGCCGACGCCGTCCAAAACGACCAGGACGAGCTTTGTCGTGTTGGGTTCTATAAGGGGTTTTAAAAGTTCTTGATCATTCATACCATCTCCTTCGAAACTTTATCTTTGTTGATTGTATCAATAAAGACATTCCTGCGCAATAATTTCTCAGCATCCCCCTATACTGAAGGAGCGGGTTGAGCCAATTTTTTCTGCTTCATTACTTTCTTCAGCCTCTTGGTGCTTGCATGGGTCCTCAGAAGGATGTAGGGCACATAGTACATCAGTCTGAGCAGGCGGCGCGGTGTCAGGATACCGAGTCTGAATGCCTTGACCGCAATCTTCTTGATCTGTCCGGGTGTGTAAAAGTCCCGATCGATCCTTTTCAGGATTGCCGTCAGTTCCTTGCGGCCGTACTTTTCCGAGTAAATACCGTTGTCCTTGCCTATGTAATACCCCTTGTTCGCCTTGACGATATCCTCCAATGCGGAAAATTTTTCCCACCTGAGCCTGCTCAGGGAAATGAAGTCGATACCTATCTCACGGGCATACTTTGATATCTCCAGCATCTCCTCTTCAACCTCACCGATAATCCCGACAATAAAATAACCGTTGATGAGCATCCCCGAATCTGCAAGAACATGAAACACCTCTTTTACTTTGGCTGTTTTAAAGCCTTTCTGGAGTGCGTCGAGTGACTTGTCCTGGGCAGATTCCAGTCCCACCATCAGGATCTTGAATCCCGCCTTCTTCATCTTCTCAACCAATTCAGGTTTTCGCGCGATGTCGATCCGCACGTTGCACAGGAACATCTTCTTGATGCCCTTTGCAATGATGAGATCGCAGATCTTCTCGACCCTTTTCATGTCGGCAGTAAAATTGTCGTCTACAAACGCCACGAAATCGGCATCTATGGCCTCTATTTCTTCGACCGTAGATTCGGGACTTCTCGCCTCCCATTTGCGCAGCTGTCCCAGAGGGTTAAGCTTGAAGCTGCAAAATTTACAGCTATAAGGACATCCCCGCGAACTCATAATGGCATCGAATCCGAATCCAAGGTCAATCCCCTTGATGGTGGCTCGGTAATTCGTTGTCCTGAGGCTCCGGTCCGGTCTTTTAACTTCTTGAAGAGAAAACAACGGCCTGGATTCATTATGAATGACTTTTTCGTTGTCCCTATACGATATGCCCTTCACCTCTTCCAATGGTCTGCCGCTGAAGAGGTCTCTCAGGGTTAGTTCTCCTTCCCCCCTGACGATCACGGATATGTTCGGACACCGGTTGAACAGGTCCTCGACGAAATCCGTGGCCTGCCGGCCTCCTACAATGACTCTGACCTGCGGCGGGATCTGCCGTATTACCGCGCATACTTCATCGTAGGTATAGTTCCAGTTCACGCTCACCAGAGCAGTATCGATAGAAGGGATAAAGTAATTCATGGGGTCCTTCACATACCTGAAATCCACGATTTTTATACTCCCGACCATATCGCTGACTGCAGTCGCAACATATTCAAGTCCTATCGGCGGGAAAAACTCATAAACTGGCACCTCTTTTACATAGGGATAGAGGCAAAGAACATTGTTTGGCTTTATTCCTTCATGCGCGTGCATCTGTCCCCCCCGTCAGGATGAACGCGATTTTAAACCGCGCCCTTCCTATAAAAACTTTAATTCCTAACATAGTATCCCCCTCCTCAATAGTTGAGCTTTCCAACGGGGTAAACCCGGCAGAAAATTAGATTTGCGATCACTCATTATAAAGAGATTAACACAGACCGGTAAAATAATACAATCAAATAAATTATGCTTCGGGAGCTGTTACCCGGGGGTGGTTATAACCACCCGTAAAAAAGGCTGTACAGCGTAACAAGTATCCGTGACCTGTGGAGAAAGAAATACCGTTTGAACCATGAAAGGTTTGACCGGTAAACCTTGAAGCGCTTTATCCTATACGGGTCTCCTCCGCGAACATTCGCACCCTTGTCCGTTGTTATAGCGCCTTTGTACCCGATATCTTTCAAGAGCTGAAGACTCTGTTTATTATACTGCCCCCACGGGAAGCATAAGAACGCAGGAACAACACCGGTCCGGTCTGAAATCAACTGCCTGCTTTTCTCAAGATCCGTCCTGCACCTGCGTACATAAGTCTCTTCCGATTCATAAATAACCTTTACAGGGTTCTGCTTCCTGTATTCAAGATAAGCCTTCTTGAGTATCCGGAGTGCATTGCTTTCGGACAGGTCGAGCGACCGGTCTTTGACCAGTTTTACGAGGTAGTCGTTGAGCTTGTAATCGCCCGTAAAATTTTTGTGCGCCAGGGAGGAACCTGCTTCATATCGAACCGTGCCGGGCCTTGTATCCCCCCACACAGGCCAGTCAAGCTCGACACCGGAATTAAACCCGCGTGCACTGTCGTTTCTATAAACGCGATCATGGAACAGGCCGTGGTCCTCAATCTGCACCAGGCCCGGGGCCGTCATACGGTTCAATTCATCCCACGTTGCAAACCTTTCCGCA
This sequence comes from bacterium, assembly GCA_027364825.1. GTDB lineage: Bacteria > JAMCPX01 > JAMCPX01 > JAMCPX01 > JAMCPX01 > JAJYLM01. Next base: position 5,174 of record DAHXOM010000079.1, read on the forward strand.
GATTCCATGTTGGCCCCTGTCCTCGATGGATAGCCCCTCGAGCGTTCACGCTGTCCCGCTCCTATGGATTGCTTTCTCACGCCTGACACCGCAAAAATAGCCGCCTTCAGTTTGTACTTTTCGAGGATCGGGAACAGATAATGATAATTGCAATAAAAGCCGTCATCGAACGTCAGCACAAAGCTTTTTCTCGGAACACTGCTGATGCCGGTCATGAAATTGTACAGTTCATTCAAGGACAGGGAATTGTAACCTTTCGACAAAAGGTGTTTCATCTGTGCTTCAAATACCTCCGGGGTCACGGGATCGGTGGGCTCGACATGATGGTAGTATAACACGGGTATGGAGAACGCCCTGAATTCGAAATACCAGATTACAACAGCCAGCACGGCGATGAAAAGTACGACGTATATCATAACAAAGACCTGAAAAGCTCCTCTGTTTGTTTTGAAACAACCTCTACGGAAAATGCCTGCTCGACGGTTTTTCTCGCCTGAATGCCGAGCTCAACGGCATGCGAAGTGTCACCGAGAAGGCCGCACACGGCATCTGCTATGTCCCGGGCGGAAGACGGTTGTACGAAAACACCGTTCTTGTTCTGTTCGATAATATCGACCATCCCGCCAGTCCTGCTCACAACAACAGGCCTTTGCATGGACATGGCCTCGAGCAGTGAAGTACCCAGGCCTTCTACCAGGGAAGGGAACACAAATACGTCCATTGCCTTCAGATACGGTCTGACATCCTGCTGAAACCCTGCAAAAATGATCCTGTCCCTTACTCCGAGCTCCTCGGCGAGCCCGACAAGCTCCCTGTCTTTCTCATGAACACCGACATCGACAAACACCGCGCCCGGGTATTTTTTCAGTATGGATGGTATGGCCGTTATAAAGTAGCTGTGGCCTTTCTGCTTGTTTGCATTCCCTACAGTCCCGATAACGGGTCTGCCTTTCCCAAGTCCGGGTGCCGGCAGAATATCCGGCGGATTGTAATGTTGAACATCGATGGCATCCGGTATTACGGTGATATGGCTCTCCCGGACACCGGTTTTAACGAGACTCTGTTTTACATCATTGGAGATGGCCACCACACGGTCAACAAACCATTCGTACTTTATCTTTGCAGAGATCCTCGATGGAATACCGTACGGCACCCTCCTCGTTACAACGAACCCGGCATGCGGCGATACCATATTGGCAACCATCGCAATGGTATGTGCCGTGGGCCTGTGCACATTGATAATATCAAACCTGTTCCTCCTGAGAAAACCCGCCATACGCATCATGGTAAAGATATCGGCCTCTTTGTTCATTCTGAAAGAATGCACATCGATGCCTTCACCGGGAACAAGCCTCTTCCCGAGTTCACTGTTGTGCGATGTCACAACCGATACGGTATTCCCCCTGTCTCTCAGTCCCTTTGCGAGCAGGTAAACCTGGTGCTGCCCCCCGCTCCAGCCTGTCGAAGATGTTGCAAGCAGGATCTTCATATCGGTTTCCGGGCCTGCTTGATCTGTTTGAGCAGCCCGGGATTTTTTACCAGCCTGTAACCGGTCATTGCGAGTACCAATGCCCCCTCTGCAATCCCTGTGTCCGCAGACTTTGATACTGCAAGCCTCCTGAATGCCGGTGTGTGGATATGAGCCTCCGTCCCGATGGGCGTATAGGTATGAAGCGTGGGAAGCAGGTACGACAGCTGCCCGATATCGGAAGACCCGATACCCTGATAAGGGCTTACATCCGTTTGCTTTAATCCCAAGGTGTCCAGTACATCGGAATATACCGAAACGAGCTTCTCATTCACAGAGAACGGGTACTGCGTATAGCCTTCTTCTGCAATCTCTGCCTTTGTCCCCGTTGCCTGTGCAGCACCATGAACTGCAAGCTGTATCCACTGCATCAGCTCTTCAAGCTCGTCCATCGTTATCGCCCTGATAAAATAATATGCCTCGGCAAAATCCGGTATAATGTTCGGGACCGTGCCGCCCTTTGTTATGATACCGTTCGCTCTCATATACGGCTTGAACGATGAACGAATACTGTTGATGTTGTTGATGGATAAGATCAGCGCTGAAAGTGCGTCCCTGCCTTCTTCCGGATACGTAGCAGCATGGGCAGTCCTGCCCCTGAACCTGATCCGTATCTTCTTCAATGCCAGCATGTACCGGTAGCTCATGCGCTTTGTAGATGCATGGCTCATCATGGCAACATCGTATGGCTGAAACACACGGTGTTTTATCAGTTCCGGCTTCCCGTATCCTATCTCTTCTGCAGGCGTTCCAATAACCGATATGCGTGCAGAATCAGGGCTGATCACCTTTGATAGTGCTATGGCTGCACCTATGCTTATGGTGCTATTTACATTATGACCGCACGCATGCCCGATAGACGGCAATGCGTCGAGCTCTGCCAGATAAGCAATCGCAGGGTGACCGGCTTTACCGATGCTTGCTTCAAATGATGTCTTGAGTCCCCCGGCACCCTTTTTTATATCAAAACCCTGCCGGTGCAAAAATTCGCACAGGACATCCCGTGTCCTGTATTCTTCGAGTGCAACCTCCGGATGAGCGGACAGGTCATGGGAAAGTTCAACGAGGGAAGGGGACAGCGTCTTAATGAGCTTTCGCAGCTTGTTTTCCAAACGATACCTCCCCTGCCTTAAACACGGGTCCATCCTTACATACTCTTTTTGTATTGCCTTTTGTATCGAAGATCGTGCAGCCGAGGCACACGCCGAAACCGCACGCCATCCTTGCTTCAAGCGAGAGATAACACTCTGCATGATTTTTCATGGTTATATCTTTAACAACGGCAAGCATGGGCATGGGACCGCAGGCAAAAACAGTATTATTATGCTTAACCTTTCTTTTTAAAATGTCCGTGAGCTTCCCGTGATGCCCTTTTGAACCGTCATCCGTTGATAGCAGGGGATTGTACGGTCTTACAAGATCCAGCAAGACCAGTTCATCCTCTGTCCTTGCCCCATAGAGAAGCTCATAAGAAATACCCTTCGAGTGTAACATCTGCACAAAGGCAAAAACGGACGCAATGCCGACCCCGCCTGCTGCAACCAGCGATCCGGACTTCACATCAGAGGGAAAACCATTGCCGAAAGGACCTGTCAGAAACACACTTTTACCGTATTTGAAATCTGCAATGGCCTTGGTGCCCCTGCCGACAACCTTTATCAGGAACCGGTAAACGCCCTTATCTGCATCGAGTATGCTGAAAGGCCTCAGGAGAAGGGGATCGTAGCTGTCCGATACCTGCATCATCATGAATTGTCCGGGCCTGAATACAGGTCTGCTGTCTATCATGACGGACAGCAATACATAGTCCGGCGTCATCCTTTCCAGCGAAGTAACAATCCCGTTATGGGTCAGCTTCATATACACCCGGGACCACACATCATAGGGACTTTTTCATAACCAGGGCATCTTCCCTGTTATCGGAGTAATAACCTCTTCTGACACCGATCACCTTAAACCCATGCTTTATGTAGAGTGTCAATGCCGTGATGTTTGAACGCCGCACCTCGAGAAACGCTGCTTTAACGCCGAGCTTCTGCCCTTCATTCACAGCTGTTTCAAGAAGACTGCTCCCCGCGCCGCACCTCCTGTATAAGGGGTTAACGGCTATGTTCAGAATGTGCAGCTCATCCATGAGCAAGAGATCGAGTATGAATCCCTGGACCTTCCGATCGGGACGGTCGAATGCCACAAAATTAAATGCCTTTGGATTATCCAGGCTTCCCTGAATAAGGCTCCTTGACCATGGATGTTCATACGACAATGACTCTATCTCCAGAATAGAATCAAGATCTTCTGATTCCGCATTTCTTATATTGAAAGAGATTATGTTTTCTAAGAATGTTTTCTCTACTACCATCTCAGTAACGCGGATGCCCATGTAAACCCTGCGCCGAATGCCGCTACACATACCAGTGTTCCCGGTTTCAATCTGCCGTCTTCAATTGCATCATAGAAACACAGCGGTATGGTGGCCGCTGTCGTGTTCCCGTATTTTTGGATATTATGAACCACCTTTTCAGGGGCTATACCGAGCGTACCTGCAACATATTCATTGATCCTCATGTTTGCCTGATGCGGGACAAGCAGGTCTATATCGGAGATCTTGTATCCGTTTGCATTCACGGCCTCCATGATTACCTCCGGCATTCTTGTGACCGCATGTTTATACACATTCTTCCCGTTCATCTTCGGATAATGCCTTCCCTGGTCCATCATCTCCTGTGTTAATCTCGGGTGAAGGATACTCGCAGGCGCCTCAACCCAGAGCTCCTTGGCATACTTGCCCTGCGAATGAAGGTGCGTTGAAAGGATGCCTCTTTTCTCATCCTCGCTCTCCCCGACGACGACAGCACCGGCGCCGTCTCCAAACAGCACGGCGACGTCCCTGCCCCTTGTCGTAAACTCATTTCCGGTGGAGTGGACCTCCGACCCGATGACCAGGATATGCTTGTACATGCCCGTCTTTATAAATTGATCCGCTATGGAAAGACTGTAGATGAACCCTGTGCATTGGTTTCGTACATCGAGCGCCCCTATGGGTTCAATACCGAGCAGGTCCTGAACAAACACCCCGGACCCCGGGAAGTTGTAATCAGGGCTTAATGTTGCAAAGATGATGAAATCAATGTCCTCCTTCTTTAAGCCTGCGTTCTTGATGGCTTCCTCCCCTGCCCGTGCCCCCATCAGAGCGGCACCTTCACCCTCAGCGGCAAAACGGCGCTGTTCTATGCCCGTACGCTGCCGTATCCATTCGTCCGTTGTATCCATCATCTTCTCGAGATCAAAATTTGTTACAATCTTTTCGGGCAAATACCTCCCGACTCCCAGTATGCGAGACTTCTTCATTCTTCAGTCCTCCTTTTCTATTATAGACAGCGGCGCATCCGGCAAAATACCGGTTGCACCTTTAAATGAATTCACAATATCGGATCGTGATACCCCGTCCCACATCGGCCAAAGCCTGTACTCGCGGTCTTTCGTGGACGTATAATTAAGAATTGTATATGCAACACCCGCCAACAAACCCTGAATATCGGAACTTATGTCGTACAGTGAAGGCATAACATGAACAACATTGTATAAGGACAATTTCGAAAGTGCAACTAAAAGATCTTCCGTCAATAACGATAATTTTTGGGACGTTAAAGCATTTTTCCTGCCGAGCCCGTAGGCGAGCACCTTTCTTCCGTGATAACAGGAGTGCCTCAGGTACAGGAGCATCCTGGCTTTTTCTTTGCCTTCAAATTTTTTTTCAGCTATCATGCGCGAGAGCTCTCCACACAGCTCCCAGTCTACAATACCCGGATACCCGTGCAGGGGAAGCCGCTCGTCGAACAGCAATACTACCACCGGCTCTTCGAATAATCTGTCAAAGGATGCGTCGAGGTTTATCTCGAGGCTCACGCTGTCCTGCCGATTTCTTTTGCGATTGCATCAAGCACTGCATTGATAAAAGTAAAGGAGTCCTTGGTACCGTATTTCTTCGCAATCTCTATCGCCTCATTGATAATAACCTTCATCGGTGTTTGGGCTTCGTACACAAGTTCGTATATTGCAAGTCTCAGTATACTCTTATCGATGATCGCTATCCTTGAAATAGTCCAGTTCTTAAGATGCTTTGATATATAATCGTCTATGGTACCGAGTTTTGACACAATGCCCAGCATCCTTTCCAACGTCATCTGGTCCCATTTATTTCTCCCTGCAAACAGCCGCACAGAACCTTCTTCATAATCATCAAGGATGTCTACGCTGTACAATGCCCTCAGGAGCGATTCTCTTTCTTCCCTTTTTCCCATCGTCTATTGTTCCCTTTGCTCATTTCCACCTTCAGGTTGGCAAGTTCAACTGCAGTCATAGCAGCCTCATACCCTTTGTTGCCCTGCTTTGTACCCGCCCTCTCTATAGCTTCTTCTATGGTCTCGGTGGTCAGTACGCCATAGACAATAGGGAAATCAAGCTCAAGGGATGCATGTGCAATACCTTTTGCAACCTCTGACGCAATATACTCATAATGGGATGTCCCGCCTTTAATGATAGCACTCAGGGCAATCACCGCATCAAGGTCCTTCTGCGCAAGTCCTTTCGCAAACAGGGGGATTTCAAAGGCACCCGGCACTTTAACTATCGTGATATTGTCTTCTTTTACGCCGAGTCTTGTGAGCGCATCGATTGCACCATCGACAAGCCTGTCTGTTATAAAATGATTGAATCTGCTTACAACGATGCCTATTTTCAGGCCTTCACCGTTTAACCTGCCTTCAATTATCTTCATGTGCCCTCCTTATCTTATTTTATATGCAGGATGTGACCCATCTTGTCCTGTTTTGTTTTTAAATATCTTTTGTTTATGTCGTTTGGGGCAATCTCTATCGGGACCCTTTCAACGACCTCGAGACCGTAGCCTGCAAGTGCATGGAGCTTCTTGGGATTGTTGGTCATAAGTCTCATCTTCTTTATACCGATGTCCGCAAGGATCTGGGCGCCAATACCGTAATCTCTCAGGTCTGCAGGCAATCCAAGTGCATGATTGGCCTCGACCGTATCAAGACCGTTATCCTGAAGCTTGTAGGTCAGTATCTTATTGGCAAGGCCTATGCCCCTGCCTTCCTGCCTCAGATACAATATTGCACACCTGCCCTCTTTATTTATTATCTTCATTGCCTGATGGAGCTGGTTGCCGCAATCGCACCTCAAGGAACCGAACACGTCACCGGTAACACACTCCGAATGGACCCTTACCAGGACAGGCTCGTCGGTCTTTACATCGCCTTTTACCATTAAGAGATGTTGATTGTTATCGAGGTCGTTCTCGTAAACCATTGCTTTAAAGACTCCGCCGTATTCCGTCGCAATGTTTGCCTCTGCGACCTTTTTAACAAACCTCTCCTGTTTCATTCTGTATTGGATGATGTCGGCTATGGTCACAATACCGATGCCGTGCTTCAATGAAAATTCCTCGAGATCCGGCATCCTAGCCATTGTCCCGTCGTCTTTCATGATTTCACAGATGACAGCGGCAGGCTTCAGACCCGCGAGTCTGGCAAGATCCACCGAACCTTCAGTTTGTCCTGCCCTCGCAAGAACACCGCCCTTTTGGTATCTGAGGGGAAATATATGCCCGGGCCTTACGAGGTCCGACGGTTTTGACTTCTCATCTATCGCAATCTGGATCGTACGCGCCCTGTCATAAGCGGAAATACCGGTTGAAACACCTTCTCTTCCATCAATGGACACGGTAAAAGCGGTCCCGAATCTCGAGGTGTTTTCATTCACCATCAAAGATATCTGCAGCTCGTTCAGCCTTTCCTCGGTCATGGAAAGACAAATAAGGCCCCTGCCGTAGGTAGCCATGAAATTAATGACCTCCGGGGTCACATTTTCCGCTGCTATTGCAAGATCTCCTTCGTTCTCCCTGTTTTCGTCATCGACAAGGACTACCATCTTTCCCTGCTTTATCTCTTCTATCGCTTTTTCTATATTTATTATTGGCATTATGCAAATC
>DAHXOM010000045.1 GCA_027364825.1 bacterium
AATGAAAACAGGTTAGATGGCTATTATGAACGCGGTAGTAAAAAATGGAGTGATTTGTATTTTTTACACAAAGAGGAATTTAAAGAAAGGGATGACAATACTATCTTATTAAATACTGATAATGCCTTTAAACATCGTTCTGATCTAAAGCCATATATAGAATATCTCGCTTCTGGTATACTTAAAGACAATAATGAGAAAGCACCACTGCTCGATAAAAAAGAATTTTTTAAATTTATCGGACTTGAGGATATAAAAAGCAGAGATAGCCTATTAAAAAGGTTATGGGGTAAATTGAAAAAGCCAAAAGAAAGATGAACAAGGCATGTAATCCTGGCGTTGTGACGGCAGAACCGTATAAACACTGAATTTAGACATACCTACTTCATTGCAATTCTTTGGTTAATAGCCCTTACGGGTTGAACATATGGAACACAAGGCCCGATAAAAGCTTCGGATAGAAAAAGGTCGTTTTCTGGGGCATATTCAGCGCATTCAGGGCAACCGCCTTTACATCCTTTGCAGACGGCGCATTCAAAACGAATGCAACATCCCCTGCTTTCATGGAGCCTATGGCACTGTCGAGCTCATGGAAATACGTCAGCCTGCCGCTCGTGGAGAACGTCTGCTCGGGTATGTTGAGGATGCCTTCCAGAATCTCCTTGTTCAGGATGTAAACATCGAGGGATTTCAATGCCTCGTGCGTCGGATCACCCTTGAGCCTGCTGGGCCGGTAATTGTGGAGTATGTAAAGATTGTCATTGCCGAAGAATTTAATACCGCAAGCCTTGCCGGATCCCTCTATCTCCCTGACCCACTCGCTGATGGCTGTTTGTCCGGTTTTACTGCTGAACAGCTTAACATCAAAAACCGGCTTCAATTTCTCGATAAACTCTTGTTCGGTATACGGTACTTCATGCACGACCCTGTGGGTCGGCAGAATGACAAGGCCTTCGTCACTGATGTTGGTAAAGTACGTGAGCACATAATTATAGCTCGCGTTCTCGTCCCTGCCATGCAGCGAAAACATATAGTCCCTGTAGCGCAGCGCGGTCTCGTACCTGTGGTGGCCGTCGGCGATATAGATACGCTGGTTGGAGAGTAGTTTCGTTACCGTGCTGATAATCTTTTCGTCCGTGATCCGGTAGAAGAAATGCTCTTCATCCCCCTCTTTGATGTGGGCAAGCAGGGTATGTATTGCAGGACTTATGGTAATGCATTCGACGCACCGTTTCTCGTCATCATACAGGACAAATATCGGCGACATGTTGCCTTCACATGCCTTCATCAGCTCAAACCTGTCTTCTTTTGGTTTTGAAAGCGTTTTTTCGTGTGTATAGATATCGCTCCCCAGCCTCATCAGCGTTACAAATCCATGGCGCTCATAGGTCTTGCCGCGGATCTTGAATTTCTGGATATAAAGATACAGGGAAGGGGCATTGTCCCTGACCAGTACCTCGGACTGTGTCCATTCGTCTATGAACTTCCTTGCCCTCGTGTACCTGTTGTTTTTATCGCTGTCGTCCTCATGCTGCTTGCCGAGTATCAGCCTTATGACGTTGTACGGGTGTTTTTTATACAGCATATCCTGCTGGGCCTCATTGATAACATCGTAGGGCGGTGCCGTGACCATGGAGGGATCCACCACTTTATTATTATACCTGGTTCCTTTAAACGGTTTTATTTCTGTCATACAACAACCTTTCTATTGAAGTTTTTTTTATTGCTCCTTCCCTTCTATACACGATACCGCTGTCCATAACATCAATTACCGTAGAAGGGGTACTGCCTATAATACCCGCATCGATGATAAGGTCAACCTTATCGGTAATAAATGTCGGTATGTCCTTTATAGATACTGCCGGCGGCTCGCTCGAGATATTCGCACTCGTCGAGACAAGGGGATTGCCGAAGACCTGGAAGATGGATGCTACAAGAGGGTGCGGGGACTGCCTCACGCCAATCCTGCCGGTACCGCCGGTCAATAGTTTGCTGATACCCGGTTTTGCCTTGAATATCAGGGTGAGGGACCCCGGCCAGAATGCGGTTATGAGCTGTTGTGCAACCGACGGGATCTCCGCAACGATGTCCTTCAGCATGTTTACATCCCTGACCAGGAGTATCAGAGGCTTGTTCTCCGGGCGCTGCTTTATCTCAAAGATTCTGCCTACCGCGGTCTCATTAAATGCATCGCACCCGATACCGTAAACGGTTTCCGTGGGATAGATGATGACCTTGCCCGATCCGAGATAATCGGCTATAAGCCGGCGTTCGTCCTTATCCTTTAATGTCCCGTCGAATCTGATAAACAAGGCTATTTTTTATCTGCAGTACTCTTGGAAAAGCTCTTCCGGTAATCGATGAGTTTTTTATGAAGGGATTCGTCGCCCAGAGCAAGGATCTCTATGGCAAGCAGCGCGGCATTCTTTGCACCCGCCTCCCCGATAGCAACGGTCGCAACCGGTATGCCGCCGGGCATCTGTACAGTGGACAGAAGTGCATCCATACCGGACAGGTATGATGACGGAAGGGGCACGCCGATGACCGGCAGTACGGTCCCTGATGCGATTACGCCGGCAAGGTGGGCTGCGCCGCCTGCACCTGCTATAATAACTCGGTATCCGTTTTCCTTTGCCTTTACTGCAAGGTCTCTCGTCTTATCGGGTGTCCTGTGGGCCGAGGAAACGACCATGTCATAGCCCACGGAGAAACTCTCCAGCACCTTCGCACTTTCCGACATAAACTTCTCGTCGGAACTACTCCCCATAACAATCAACACCTTTTTTGTATCCATGAAAACTTTCTAACACAACAGGGATATGCGTCAAGCACCACTGTAGTTTATAGGGAACCGCGGTCTCTCGCGTGTTTGCCTTTTATTCTCCTCGGCGTGCGTTGTAATTTCCACATTGCAGCTCCGGTATTCTCTGCACCATGCTTCACATTTTTCAGCCCATGATTTGTCTGCATAGTGAAGACCGCATTCCCCGCACCGGTAAAGCTGTTTATGCTTATATTTTGCCACTTTAATCATAACAATTTTTACTTTATGCGTTCTTTGTAGTGCTTCCTCGAGACACTGCCGGACAACGCAGACAGGGCGAAAGCTGCAATGATGATCATATAGGGCAACACCGGCAGGCGGAACCTCGGTTCTGCCTCAGGACCAGCGGACACAACGACAAAATAAGCTATTACAAACAAAAGGAATAAAAGCTCCTTGATAGAACCTTCACCGGAAATGATCACAATGCCTATTGCAATGAGCAGTCCGGTAAATATGGTAAACAACATCTGATACAGGACGACACTTGACACAATCAATGGGTCCGACATCATCATATTGATTGCTTCGTGGATGCTGTGTCCCTGCCACATAACACCAAGGAACCTCGGTTTTATATCTGCGAGTTTAAACACGGCATAACGCTCAGGAGACAGGAGCATATTGATACTGCCTTTGAGCATTACCTTCGCATAGGCATACGGATGGTGCAGAATCACGTTGACAGCCTTGTCCCTCAGAAACTGGTATTCGTTGGCAAGTGAAAGTCCTGTTGGAACAGCATTTTTCAGTCTGTCCTGTACCATCCTTAACGGGAGATGCTCTATGTCCGAAATAACCCCTGCTGCCCTCCAATAATACAGATTTATATCCTGAATGGAACAAAAGCCCTTATACCCGTCGACAACATAATTCCTTGCAATCCACGGCAGTACCGTCAACCCTGTTATGAGCACAATGCCTACGGCATTTTTTATCCTGTCTCTCAGTGACAGCCACGACACCGCTATAGAGATAAACGCATACGCAAGGGGCAGGTAGAGTATAACAGGCCTGAAGTATGCACCTATGCCCGCTGTTACCGCGGCCAGCACCAGTGCAGTCGTATTGTTATGCTTTATGGATTTTATAAAGAAATAGGTACTGAGGAGCAGAAACACCACAAGCATGGTTTCCGACAACAGTATGTTCGCATAGATAATACTTACGGGCTCGAACAGGGAAAGCACAGCCGCTATCCTTGCGACCCTGCTTGAAAACAACAATTCTGCGTTCATGTATAAAAACAGGGGAATGAGCCCGGAAAGAATGATCTGTAAAAATAGTGCAATGGCAGGTTTTACACCAAAAGACTTATAAACTGCCGCGAGGTACAGGGGATACCCCGGCGCCCTTATGAGTCCGGGCTCTGCTCCATGAAGCGTATAGTAACCATGCTGTGCTATATTTACACCGAGGAGGCTGTACTCATAGGAATCAGCCAAAAAATATCTGCTGGTGTTGTCAAAGGTAAAGAAAAACGGTACAAGTCGGATACCTACATAAAAGACAAAAACAAGAAACAAAAAACCCATATCCTTTTTCATAATAAACTGCCTCCACCATGGCTTTTACTCACTTAAGACAAAAAATGCAACCCCCTTGATCCCCTCCCGTCAAGGGAGGGTTGTTGAGAATACCCTACAGCTTGCTGCGAGGTATCCTGCTAAAATTCACCCCGTCAGGAAGCCAAGCCCTTTCTAACGGGATCCGCTTTTTCTCTCACCAATCTTACGCCTATGCCCTTTTCCGTCTTTTTAAGAGGAACAGGAACAGAAACGGCATTATGCCGATAAAAAGTGCAAGCACTATGTCCGATGGACGCGTTTTGCCTGCTGTATTACAGGAACAGCCTCCGGTCGATCCTGAACCCGTACCCGGTGCCTTCCATAAATACAGGTAGCCTTCCCGGGTTGCTGCAGCTATGGCAAGCCTCCCGTTCCTTACCGGCAGTACTGTCTGATAGTTGCCGGTATGCCATAAATCATGATGAAAGTCCGCCCATTGGATTGTATTCGGTGCTGAAGCATTGCTCTTCGTATCAACATTGCCTGCTGCCGCGGATGCAAGCATCCAGCCGCCGGTAAACTTCGGCCATCCGGGCGGTATATCTCCGTTTGCGTCCCATGCCCACAATTGATAGCCCGCGCTCCCCTCTATGACATCCGGCATGTTTTTACCGTTTATGTCCGCTATAACTGGATTATTCAGCATCTGCCAGTCTTCTATTGCTCTGGGAAAATATGGTGCATAGGAGTTGTTCGTAACGTCCCACAGGGAAACAAGGTGATCGAAAGGTTCTCTCAGAGCGCCGTTGGCCTGCATATTGACTATATGCAGACCGACTGCACCATAGGTGAGCTGAGTGTCACCGCCGGAAAGCGAGCCGACCGACATGTTCGACATCAGGGAGATCTCCTGTGTTTCGGATGTATCGGCGTTTGTCGGGAACATACCCGCTACATGTTGAAAAACGCTGCCGTCAGGATTGAAAATTACCGGTTCGGACGATATGGGATTGAATGCGATCTTTAATCCGGGACCGCTTCCGTAGGGGAAAACAACCGGCGATGTGGGGATACCAATACCGATATACGGCAGTATGCTGGCATACAGAGCAGAGATCTGTTTCGGCCAGCCCGGGGCATACGTACCGTCAAGATTCATAACATAGGCCTGTGTAGCACCGTTGTAAACCTCGTTCGTACCTAAAGCGATTTGAACGCTGCCATTGCCGAGTATGTCACCGACTGCAGGCGTTGAAAGTATCCTTGTATACTGCCGGTAATAGGGAAGCGTTTTATTGTAAACCGCAAAATCCGTAATCAATGTACCGGTACCGTCCCATATATATACATGCTGGTCTTCTGCTGCCATAATAATATCAAGCCCTTTGCCGCTCAGGGGATACAATACCGGCGATGCGAGGATTGCATGATCCGGAATATCGCTCTGAGGGTTCGGTGCGCATTTTGGATCAGAACTTGAGCAATTCAATGACTGCAAAACGCTTGCCTGAAAAACAGGATTGGTAAGATCAGAATAAGTGTAGTTGATATGCACAGGGAAGCCCGGCAGCATATTGCCCTGATTGTCCCATGCATATACATGCCCGTCCATGGTAGCTGCAACAATATCCGTTATACCGTTGCCGAGCAGATCACCGACTGCGACCGTACTTAAAATAGCAGCAGATGCCGGCGTAATCGTGCCTCCTGCATACGCAGGGGATGCAAGATGGTTTGCAGGGTTTGCAGGATCAAACACATCGAGTGGATTTGTTGTCAGCGGGAAACCGGGCAGGGCTTTGCCGTTCCTGTCAAATCCATAAACCTTTCCGTCCGAACCGCCGATCAACAGCACGTCCTTCCCGGTCCCGTAAATGTCCGCGAGTATGGGAGAGGATTCCAATGATGTGCCGAGGTATATCGGATAATTGGGATAAAGGTCGGGATCATGATGAACGAATATCTCCCTTCTGTCCTCGCCATAAAGCCTTGTATCGCTTGTTGACAGGATCGGCAGTTCGTAAACGTTGTTATGCTGATCATCAAAAACCCTTACCCGTATGGTTACGGCGTAATCGTTCGCACCACCCTGGGTCCATGTCTCGACCTTTGTTATCGGTTTCTCATAGAGAGGTATCGTTGCAATATTTATGGTACATAGCTTGCCCGATACCGGAGCTGTCAGGCCTTTTTGCTGACACACCGTTATGAAGGATGACGGTGTTACACCAACGCCATACTGGACCTCATAATCATAGGAGCTTGCCCGGCTTGCGTTTACATAGCCGTATACATCCATGTCCGGCGTTGTAACGGGATCAATGGTCTGGAACCAATGGGGTGCCGTAAAATAAGCCTCAGGCGGTATTGCTGTCGTCGTAACGGACAGAACAGCCTTGTACAGGTTCGCCCTTCCATAACCGAAGTACTGGTCCCATCCGGGCAAAGACTCGTACAGGGTCGGGTCGTAGTTTGCAGAGCCCGGCACCGAATTCGGGATATTGATATCATCGGCAGTGAGCGTTAATATCTGCTTGACCTCGTTTGCGGTAAGGGTTATGCCCTGCGTGAATGCCATTGATTCCAGGATGCCCGCCATACCTGAGGTCTTGCCTGTTGCCTCCGATGAACAGCTTTTCCCGGGTGTCGAAAGTACGAGATGCGCACCATAATTTGTACAATTATTGAATGCGAGGAATGAGGTGATAGGCGCGGTTGGATGGCCAAGGTTATTCGGGGCGATGGCATGCACCATAATTACGTGATTGCCGTCTGCAGGGTAATTGTGGTGCATGCTGTCCTCATCCGCTGCAGACGCTATGATCACAACATTATGATTGAACGCATAGTCGATCGCCTGTTGGGCAAACGCTGTCATATCGATGGTACCCAGTGCCTCCTGGATGATCCTCACGCCGCTGTCCGTTGCAAAGAGCACTCCCTCTGCAAAATGGTTTGAATCAGCAACAAAGCTATCTCCGACCCTTACCGGCATGAACATGCATTTCGGACATACGCCCGGGCTGCCGACCGAGGGATTATTCGCTGGTGCGGATGAATCCTCTGCCTCTCCCGAACCATGCCCAAACCCGTTGATGTCCCACGGGTCGTTGTTGTTGTCCCGGAAGTTCCAGCCTGCGATGTCCCGTGCATAGCCGTTATGATCCGCATCAACACCGTCCTGTCCGAAAAGTAAAATAAGGTCTTCGGGGTCTATGAATCCATTACCGTTTTTATCCGTTATAGTTTGCGACGCATTATTGTACCACGCAGAACCGGCTCCGCCTTGTGAAGCATCATAATCAGCTACATTGAAAACACCGTCACGGTTCCAGTCATAACAGGCAAGGTTATAATAACCGCCGTTGGAAACACAGGCTGTTGTAGCAGAAACAGGACCTGATGCTGTCTGGCACGTACATCCTGTTATAAAGCCACCGGTCACTACTGAAGTATTATAAGGCGGGGGCAGCTCCCTGTAGTTCAGATGGATCTTATCTGCAAGCTCATGCCTGTTCCATTCTATACCTGAATCGAGTATTGCTATCAGTATGTGCGGATCACCGGTTGTATACTGCCATGCCCTGTCGGCGCTGAACCCGCTGATACCGTAGAGCTGTTCCGGTGTATTCAGGGACGCTGTTCCCTGCACCAGGTACGGCTCAAAACTAAAAAAATTCCAGTCCTCGTCAAGCACGCCTGCGCTTGAGTTATAATACGTGCCGGTGGTGGGACCAAACCCCGGCTCAGCCTTTGCATAATTGGGATCCCACGGGAGGTACGGCACCCAGTCGGAACTTTTTATGGAGTTCGGAGTGCCCGGTGTACCGGGCCAGTTTGGATTGCCGCTCTGGGCAAGCACCTTAATACTTGCCAGTAAGCCTGCCGCAAACACCACGACAACTACTGTTACGAGCTTACTCCTCATATTTTTCCCCCCTCTGTTTATTTGTTATCTGATCTTACCAATACCTCTTCCCTCATGGACACATCTTTGCCGGTAAACGCTTATCACTGCGAGCCCGAAGGGCGTGGCAATCTTATTTGTTTACAATAATGTTTTAGATTGCTTCGTTATCCCGCCTTAGTCGGGACTCCTCGCAATGACGCTTCCGTTCTCCATAGCTTTCTGCCGGTTTATATCGTCAATGCCAGCTCAAACCCTTGCTTTATGGCATCCAGCGCCTTGGCTGCGGACTTTGCATCCCCGATAACGTGGATACGTTTGTCCTTCAACCTTGAGAAAGGATTATACGGAATTACACCGGTTGCCAGGACAATAGTGCCCGCATCAAATGCCTGGGTCTGACTGTTATTCTCGGCAAAAACCTTACCTTCCTCTATCCTGGTGACCTTTGTATTGGTGTACATCTTAACACCGCGCCTCTTCAATTGCTGCATAATGGGCCACCGGGTAGACCTGCCGATATCTTTGCCGGTCTTATCCAGCATTTCAAGCATGATCACCTTCCTTGTCGATTGCTTGAGGAGCTGCTGGACCAGCAGGGGATCCTCCGCATCGTTTTCAAGCAGGAACCGTGCTGTTTTTTCATTCATGGTGCCGTCTTCCGTAAGGTACAGTGCGACATCGCATCCCACTGCCCCTCCACCGATGATCACGATGTTCTCCGAGGTACCCGGGAACTCGCTCGATAGAATGTCCCATGCAAGCCGCACATACCCGGCATCGATACCGTCTTCAAGGCCTTCTATAGGAGGTATGAGCGGTGCCGCGCCCGTTGCTACGATAATCTCGTCAGCTTTGAGTTTTGAAAGGCTGTTCTTATTGATAGATTTTCCGAGATGGAGGTTTACTCCGTGGTGCTCAAGCTGATGTGCATAATAGAGCAGCAGGTCATAGAACCCCTCTTTGTCCGGTACAACGCTTGCAAGGTTGAATTGCCCGCCGATCCACTGCTCTTTTTCATACAGGTCTACCTTGTGTCCCCGTTTTGCAAGTGTCACTGCAGCCTCAAGACCGCCGGGACCTGCCCCTACCACTGCGACCTTTTTAGGCTTCCTGGCCTTGCTGATCTTTATCTCGTGTTCCCTTCCGACAATGGGGTTTACCAGACATCCCGCAGGAAGGCCGTTAAATATATTGTCAAAACACCCCTGGTTGCAGGCTATGCAGGAGTTTATCTCGTGGAGTTCGCCTTTGCGTGCTTTCTCGGGAAACATCGGATCCGCTATTAATGCTCTGCCCATGACAATCATATCTGCCCAGCCGTCATTGATAAACCGATCCGCAAGCTTTGGATCGTTGATCCTGTTCGACGCTATGACAGGGACATGTACAGCCTGTTTCACCTTCATCGCAAGATACGAGAACGCGCCCTCGGGAACAGAAAAGGTAAGCTGAGGGACATGGGTCTCATGCCAGCCGCCGGTTATATTGAATCCATTGATGCCGGCCTTGTCCAGCGCCTTTGCAAACTCGACTGTTTCGTTTATCGTGTTGCTTCCCCTGACGAAGTCACTGCCCGACAGCCTCATGATAATTGCGAAGTTGTCTCCGGTTGCCTCCCGTATCTTTTTATATACCTCGATACCGAAACGCATCCTGTTTTCGAACGAGCCCCCGTATTCATCGGTCCTCTGGTTTGTCAGGGGCGAAAGGAACTGGCATATCAAATAACCCGCAGATGCAAGGATCTCGATACCGTCCATGCCTGCCTTTTTCGCTCGCAGCGCTGCGTCCGCATAGTACTGCTGGATCTGCTTTATCCCGTCCGTTGTCAAAGGCCTCGGGGCTTCATTGGTAAGCTTCGAAGGCACTGCCGATGCCGAGACAGGTGTTTCATTGTTTATCATCCATGACGCCACATACCGTCCGGCATGATAGAGCTGTGCAAATACTTTTGTGCCGTGGGCATGGAGATTTTTTGTCAGAGCAGTCATCCCCGGCACAAAGTCGTCCGTATCGAGCCGGATCATGAAATGACCGCCGCCGACCTTATCGATGGTACAGCCTCCTACCACGATCAACCCGGCGCCTCCCTTTGCCCTGTTTTCGTAAAACGCCGTCATCTGGTCGGTAACATAGCCTTCCGGCGTGTAGTTTAAATGCATGGCCGGGAAAACGATCCTATTTTTTATTTCAAGATTGTTTATCCTTACGGGACTAAACAGAGTGCTAAAATATGTGCTGTTCATTTGTTCCTCCAATTTTTAGCCTATACCTCATCACGCATTCGATGTCTATAAAAATATAGTCGATGACGGGTCTCTATTTGACTCCGCAGCTCGGACAATGAGGATTTTTTTGCAGGGGAAATGTCCTGAACTGTGTAGTCTCTCCTTCCCATACCAGTAATTTGTTCTTGAGCGGCTTCCCTATGCCGGTGAGGTATTTTATGGCCTCAAGCGCCTGAAGGGACCCGATGACCCCGGGTGTAGCTCCCAGTACCGGGAAAACCTCCTTGGGAGGGGCCTCTTCAAAAATACATTTCAAGCACGGGGTTTCAGGGGAATGCAAAAAGGACAGCCTCCCCTCGATGCCCCATATACTGCCGTAAACCATGGGGATATGTTTCCGGATCGCACAATCGTTCAGGAGATAGCGTGTCGGGAAATTATCCATACAGTCCAGGATAATATCGGCATTGCCCACCAGCTTGTCCACATTGTCTTCAACGATCTTATCCGTAACCGCGGTTACCGTTATGTTCGGGTTAAGCCTCTCGAGTGTCATCTTTGCGGATACAGCCTTATTGGTACCGATCCTCGTGTGGTCGTGCAGTATCTGGCGGTTGAGGTTCGAGAGGTCCGGCGAATCAAAATCGCAGATAACAATATTGCCTATACCGGCAACCGCAAGATAGATCGAAACAGGCGAACCGAGCCCTCCGGCGCCTGCAATAAAGACGGTTGAAGCCTTGAGCTTTTCCTGTGTGGATTCACCCCATCCGTCCATCATCATCTGCCGCGTGTAACGTTTTTTTTCATCTTCTGTCAGCGTCATTCTCTACCTCCCTGGTATTGAAAAGTTAAAATTCCATTCACGAACTGTGCTTGCCCCGTTAGAAAGCCCCGCCATGTATGATGGGGATACTATAATAATTTTTAAATTCCTTATAGGAAGGTCGTGGTTTAAAGCACGTTCTTCCTAACGGGGTAAACTGTTCGTATGATTTACAATAAGATTTACATTCAGCCAATGCCTGAATGTAAAACCAATCATATTGGTCCTCACGGACTCCGGTACGACAAGAAAATTGATTACAGGCCCTTCTTCTATCGTTACATCAGTATACCCGTTGTCCGATAATTCTCCATCAATACCATAACCGCTGTCCGATTGTACAGTCACTTTCTGTGCGACACCGTTGAATGCCTTTTCGTGGAGCAGCCTGCCGCTCGATAATGCCCGTATGTTGGTTATTATGGAAAAAGAATCCATGGACACCGACAGGAAATAGAAGTTGTCGATGCCCTTTTTTTCTGGCCGGTAGAAAGGCCTGAACCAGAGCACAAGTTTTTGAAGTACGGATGCGACCGATAACAGGGTTTTATTGTACGGATATGCCTTACCGTCTATGGTGATATGCGACCGGATCTTTTCAAAAAAGAACCTCCCCTTTTGTGTCCCCAGAATAAAATTCCCTATGATCGTTGTCGTAAGGTTCGCCGCAGTCTGAAAGCTCGGGTTGCCGGTAGCATAATATTCCTTCTGTATTTTATAAACAATGCCATTGGAGAATGTGAACCCGTACCGGACTCCAAGAGCTGCGTCTTTTATTTTTAAAATCTTCAGAGGTATCGTAGAGAGCTGTTCTTCTCCGTTGTTGAATGAACGGATGTGATTCGTGATGATTCGCACCGTTTCCAGGGGGGATTTTCTTATGCCGAGATTATTTGCGACCATGTTCATGGTGCCGCCCCGTAACGGCAGAATTACCGGGATCTTTTCGTGGGGTAAATGCCGTATCAGCTCGGTTATGGTCATCTGCAGTGTACCGTCCCCTCCGTTCAGAATAAGCAGGTTGACACCCTCTCTTTTTATCAGATCGACGACAGTGGCAAGCTCGTCCACAGAGTATGTGTCCATGATAAAGGTACCTTCCTTTGCATAGGGAGCAAATTTATCTTTATTGTATGCGCCTTTCCTGTTTTTACCGGCATTCATATTGTTGACGATACAGCAGCGCAGTATCATTGAAAGCCCCCGGTATACTGCTTACACCCACGGGGTATGGCCTCAGCCGCGTATGCCGGAGTACCGCAGTTTACCATACAAACCTGCATTCAATCCCTGCATCAAACACACTACCCCCGAAAGAATAACCCTGCTGGTATTGGGCTACCTGCTGTGTCTTATGTACGTATCCGGTCTGAAACAATGTATCCTGCACATAAGCGCTCACGGTAATCGGTGCCTGCCAGAATCCGGCTTTTTTGAACGTATATCCTGCGCCGAGCGATATAAGATGCTTATTGCTGTCGAGGAAATTTGTTGCGCCTGTTTGGTCCGTCACAGGGCTTCTTATGAATGCGTAACCTCCGGATAAACGTATATTGTCCTTGATCCGGTACCGCATACCGAGCCTCGGAACAACGGTATCAAATAAGCTCGTCTGCGGCATCCCATCTCCCTGTTCATCGACGAAATCAGACCAGCGGATGTATGCGGCATCAAGAGAAACAAGCAGGCCCTGTTTTGCAAACCGATACGAGACACCGATCGAATATTGTTCGGGGGAAAAAAACCTTACATAGTTAAAGGACTGCGTATAGATGAGAAGACCGGACACAGAAAGGTTATTCACCCCGTAATCGTTAAATCTCGTTTCCGCCCTGTAATTGAGTCCGATTTTTAAGCCGTTTCCTGTATTTATCATGACCCCTGCAACCGGTGCGGCCTTTATGAGTATCACGTTGTCCTCGGTATGATAGAAGGAAGCCTGGATAAAATTCACGTTTGTGATCGTTCTGGAAGCTGCATAGATGTTTGCTCCGGCACCTATGGCCAGGTGATCGCTCAACCGGTACGCAGCATCCGCGAGAAAACCGAATATCCTGTTCTGGTTATCGTAAAAAACAAAATACCGGTCTGTTGCCGTGTTGCGCTCTTTCCACCCTATGATCGCATCTGTCGGGGAATAGAATGCAAATCCGAAATAAACCCTTCTTTCCGGCAGTAGACCCGCGAGTGCAGACGGTCCCATGGTAAGACCGAGTTGTTCAAACGTAAGAGGAGCGATGTCTGCAGAACTCTTGGCGGAACCGGGATTCTTCGTCCACAACATGTTTGCTATATATCCGGAACCGATGGAAAGGGACGTTCCCCGCCGGTCATGTCCGAACACAGGACGCCGCTGGAATGCAAGACCACCGGGATTATAATAGCAGGCGGAAAAGTCGTCCGCAACGCCGGTGTACGCGCCGCTCATGGAAAGGGCATTTGCACCGAGACCGAAATTCGATGCGATATCGGCATGCGCTGTGCCGCCCGACACGGCCATCAAACAAAACAAACAGATCATGTGCAAACGCATGGTTCTCATAGTTTCAAGGTAAGAGATAATCCCGAACTCCATACAAGACCGCCGTTGGTGTAGTCCATGTACGGCTGCGGCTGATCGTTGTTCCTTTCCACAAGCTGCTGGAGCTGTACAAACATATCTAAATGAGTCTCTATACCGGATCGCGGCAGCTTAAATTTATATCCCGCTCCAAGCGAATATATGTTTTTATCGGCATCTATATAATTTGTATTACCCGATTGTCCGGCAAACGGCGATGGAGAGTAAGAGTATCCGGTCCTTAATACCCACCGGTCTTTCAGGTGATATTCCATGCCGATTGCAGGGGTCAGGTTGTCCATGGTACCCAAAAAATTGTCCTGCGTATCCGTTACACCGCTGTTCGACCAGACGCTATAGGTTATATCCGCATTCAGGCGTATACCCGAAGACGGGGTTATCGATACGCCGAGTGCGATCTGATCCGGCGTCGTAACAACCTTTTCCTCGGAGGATTGTGCAATATAAGGGTTGTTGTTTATGATAAACGTTGTCAGACCCGACAGACCGGAGCTGTTCTTTGCCCTGTACACAGCGCCTATTTCGATCCTGTCAAACGGCTTGATTATGAAACCAACCTCGGGAACTGCAGCAATAGTCAAGTCCCTGTTCTCAAGGAGTATTGTATGCGGCGGCGATGTGCTTGTATCAAGATAATACAGCGTGGTCATCTTCCCCGGCATATAGAGCAGAGCGGATACACCGATCTGCACATAGGATGTTATCCTGTAGCCAAGCCCCATCAGGATCATCAACTGGGATGCTGTGTCCTGGTACAGGACATACGATTGATCCTGCACAGGAACCGCGTGTACGCTGTATGCTCTATCAGGCGGAGTATATATCAAAAGTCCGAGAGAGAATCCGGAAAGCTGCTCATAATCCGTCATGTGCCCTATGTTGGCGTCTATACCCAGCGTAATTCCAAGCATCTTGTCGTTGTTTATGTAATCCGTTACACCGCTCATACCCCTGATCCAGACGGCGGGATAAAAATAGGTAAGTCCGAGGGAAAACTCATTCCCCTTTTCAAGGGCAAGCCCCGCAGGATTGTAGTATGTCGCAGACGGATCATCCGGATGTGCTGTGTATGCATTGCCCATGGCTGGGGCAATTGTTCCGAGACCGTACATACTACCGGTGTTTGAATATGCATTCGTGCATACTAACAAAAGAGAACAGGCAGAAATAATAAATATAAAATTTTGTTTTATATCAACTTCCCCCTTCACTGCTTGAACAAGTTATTTACACCATAGAGCGGTAATCCTGTCAATACGGCGGGAAAACTTTACTGTTGCGGGGAGCTTCTATTCTTATTTACAATAAGTTTTTCAGCGGGTATGAAATTTCCCGGGAAGAATGAAGATCCAAAAAACATATACCGAGAAACCAACAAAGGACTTGAATACCTTTTATAACAATGGTATTAGGGCACTCATGTATGCAAACATTCAGGAGAAACATCTTCCGACAGAAGCAGAACATCGGTCATGAACGCTAAAACCGGCAGATCGGCACTTGTTGTAGAGGGCGGAGGCATGCGGGGCATGTTTACCGCAGGAGTGCTCCATGCATTCGGGGGCGAGGGCTTTGACCCGTTTGACCTTTACATCGGTGTTTCTGCAGGCGCATGCAACCTTACCTCGCATCTTGCAGGACAGAACGACAGGAATTATGATATAAATATAAATTATTCGACAACCCCGGATTTTATAAATCTCCGGAGGTTTTTGCTCGGCGGGCACCTGATGGATATCGACTGGCTCTGGGAAATCAGTATGAAGGAATATCCCATTGATCTTGAAAGATTGTTTACCAGGCTCGAAAAAGAAAAAAAGGAATTTATCGTGGTAGCAACATCCGTAGAATCCGGCAGGGCGATGTACCTTGCACCCGGCATCAATACCATAGAGAATTATACCAAGGTTTCATCTTCCGTGCCCCTCTTTTACAGGAACGTGCTCGAGGTCGACTCGGAAAAAGCAACGGACGGCGGAGTCGCCGATTCAATCCCTGTTATCGAGGCATACAACCGCGGCGCTACCGATATCACGGTCCTGCGCACAAGGCCTTCAGACTATGTGAAGAAAAAAAGCAGGCTGTCGTTCCTGTATCCGTTGTTTTTTAGAAAGCATAGAGTTCTTGCACGGGCGTTGGCGGACAGACCTCTTTCGTATATGAAAGCGGTGGAATTCATGAAGAATCCGCCGGCAGGCATACGCATCAACGAGATAGCCCCTCCGAAGGACCTGAAAGTCAAAAGGGCTACGAGGGATCCGGAAACCTTAAAAAGGGCATACCGGATTGGGATAGAGTACGGAAAAAGATTTATAGAAAAATACAACTCGGGGACATAAATCCAAGGCATGCTTTTTTTAAGAACAACTATGCGGAAACGGCGGGTTTATCGGAATTCAGGGTCTTATACTCTGGTATATTTGCGTGGTCTTATCCGACGGTTTTATGTCCAGTGCCTGGGACAGGGCCGTCTCACAACGCTTATACGTGGCAGCGGCCTCGGCATAGCGGCCCAGCGATTTGTACAGCACCATAAGACGCTGATAAAAAAGTTCGACATGGTTATCTATCTCAAGCCCTTTCTTATATGTCAGGACCGCCTGATCCCGGGATTCCGTGCTTTCATAATGACCGCCGAGCATTTCAACAAAATGCAGAAACCTGTCATGCAGTTTTTCCCGAAAACCTATGGCCCATGACGGTATGACATCCTGTGTAAAGAAATCTCCTCTGTACATGTTAAAGATACGCCGTTCCAGCACTGTGATCTCTTCCTGTTTGTCGGACGACGCTGTGGATTTATCAGTACCGGCTAAAAGTGTCTCGATCCTGTTTAAAAGATATTCATATGCCGAAACATCCACCCAGCATTTTTTCGGATTCAGCATAAGTCTGCCTGATTGTGACATGACAGCATCGTTTGACCCGAGCAGCTTCCTCAATCTGTGGATGGTTATATCCAATGCCTGGTGTGCGTAATCACCCTGGACTTCAGGCCATAAAGCACTGCAGATTTGATCAAGCCCGACCGCTCTTTCCTGATTGACGATCAGGAATTGCAATAACTCAACCGGCTTGTGCTGTGCTTTTTTGGATAATTCGATATGCATACCGTCATTGAAAATCTTAAAACTGCCAAGGGTATAAAACTTGAACGCCCATGGCCAGTCTTCATAGTTCATCGGGAATGCATCGGGTCTTAACTCAAGCCTTTTAATAAGCTTGTGGACATACTGGACTTCGATCCCTTTTTCCAGTGCTTTCATGCATAGTTGTGTCCTTATCTGCCTTGTTTCCAGAAAAGTATTGATAATGTCATACTTTTTACCGAGGACCATTGCTTTTCTTAAAAGCTTTAACCCGTTTGCCTCATTATAAAAAACCTTGTCATCAAGAAGCCAGTAAGCCTTCAAAAGATACGACATATATTCAAGCATATGGCTTTTCATCTTTTTACCGAGAAAGAATGAACGTCTGAGATGGCGCGCGGCTGTTTTAAAATCACCCGCGGTATAGTAGAGTTCAGCCAGTGCAATGCGGTGGATAGCCTCAGGAAACGGTGAGCCCATCTTCAATGCCAGCTTTAAGGAATGCTCGATCTTCTCTGTTGCACTCTGCATATTGCCGTGCAGTTTATCAAGCCATCCAAGCATGGAACTATACTGTATTACCTCGAGCAAACTGGATTGGTTGACCGATGGTCCCATCCTATGCAGAAATTCTTCTATTTTTTTAATATCACCCGTTCCCAGGAGGAGATAAACCGCCTGTGCCATGATAAGATGATCAAAATAATGCACCCCGTGCTTATCAGCTATAGCAAGGGCTTCATGTACGGCACTCAAACAGGGTTCCTTTAAAGAAAGGTGGCGCGCATGAACAGCCATGAACATCTGGTAAAGCAGCTTTGTCCTTACCGGTAAAGATTCCGGTTTTGCTATTGATTTCATTAAATTAATAAGCATGTCAAATTTAACGATGTTGCCGGTCCATGAATAATAATTTGTTATATAGGAAAGATAATATACGCACAGGTCGGGATCCTTGATATATTCCAAAAGCGATAATGCCCGTTCTGCCCATGTTTCTATCTTTGGATGCATTGGCCTCTGGAATGTCAGGACCTGTACCATCAAGCTTAATACACGGCCCTCGAGTTCCCGGGAAGAGAACCCGGGAAAACCGGTCATGATTTTCTCCATTACCTTAATCCATTTTTCCGCTTGCTTATAGTTGCCGAACTCAAAGAAAAATGTCTCAATGATCCAGCACCATGCCAGGTACACACCATCAGAAAGTTTCTTTCTAACGGGGTAAAC